>JAMCYH010000007.1:2776-13479 GCA_023474025.1 Deltaproteobacteria bacterium | reverse complement strand
AGGCCTGTTGGATCAGCTTTCTTTCCGCGCCATGTGCATTGTTCAGCTACTACTGGGCAACATGGGTATCGCCGGTGGTGGGGTGAACGCTCTGAGAGGCGAATCTAATGTTCAGGGTTCGACTGATCAGGGGTTGCTATTTCATATCCTGCCCGGGTATCTGGCCTATCCCAGGGCCAATCTAACCGCGCTTGACATGTATCTCAAGACCATTACTCCGGTAACAAAGGACCCTATGTCCGCTAACTGGCCGCAGAACGCTCCGAAGTATTTCGTCAGCCTCATGAAGTCTTTCTGGGGAGACAAGGCCACTAAAGAAAATCAGTTTGGATACGGATGGCTCCCCAAACTGGATGTTGGTCAAAACTGTTCCTGGTTAAATCTCTTCAACACCATGTACGATGGAAAAATCAAGGGCTTTTTCGCGTGGGGTCAGAACCCCGCCTGCTCCGGCGCGAACGCGAACAAAGTCCGGCAGGCCCTGGCTAAACTGGACTGGATGGTTAATCTCAACATTTTTGACAATGAGACAGGGTCTTTCTGGAAGGGACCCGGCATGGATCCCGGAAAAATAAAAACTGAAGTCTTCATGTTACCGGTTGCGGTGTCAGTCGAAAAAGAAGGGAGTATCACGAATAGCGGGAGATGGGCGCAGTGGAGACACAAGGCCGTGGACCCACCCGGCATGGCTAAACCTGATGGGGACGTCATGGTAGAGTTGTTTGACAAGATCAGGGAGCTATACAGAAAAGGCGGTAAATTTCCGGAACCCATCCTGAATCTTAAATGGGATTACGTTGATGACAAAGGTCATTTCGACGCGCACAAGGCAGCCAGGGAAATCAACGGCTATTTCGTTAAAGACACAAAGATTAAGGATCCCACCGGAAAGGAACTGAATTTCAAGAAAGGCAGCCTGGTCCCTGCTTTCGGACTTCTTCAGGCTGACGGAAGCACTTCTTCGGGAGACTGGATCTACTGCCAGAGCTACAATGCGCAGGGCAATAACATGGCTCGCAGAAAGAAAGATGATCCAACAGGCCTAGGACTTTACCCTGATTGGGCGTGGGCCTGGCCTGTAAACCGCCGGATCATTTATAACAGGGCGTCTGTTGACCCGCAGGGTCATCCATGGAATCCAGAAAAACCTGTTCTGAATTGGGTAGGTGGCAAATGGGTCGGTGATGTGCCTGACGGGCCTTGGCCTCCAATGGCTCAGGCTGGAGGCAAGTATCCATTCATAATGAAACCTGATGGTCTCGCGGCTATTTTTGGTCCCGGTCTCGCAGATGGCCCCTTCCCCGAACACTACGAGCCCCTCGAATGTCCTGTGCCCAAGAATGTCCTTTCGAGCCAATTTACTAATCCTACAATAACCATATTTTCGGGAGCCATGGACAAACATCTCACATGTGATCCACGATTCCCGTTTGTAGGCACGACCTACCGGGTTACAGAGCATTGGCAAACCGGTATCATGACACGCTGGCAGCCATGGCTGATTGAGGCCGAACCGCAGATGTTCGTGGAAATGAGCCAGGAGCTTGCAAAGCTCCGTGGTATAAAAAATGGCGAAAAGGTAAAAGTGTCTTCGGTAAGAGGAGAAGTTGGAGCGGTCGCCATTGTGACCACACGATTCAGGCCTTTCAAGATTGGTGACATGACCGTGCATCAGGTTGGTATGCCCTGGTGTTTCGGCTGGTTGGTTCCAAAAGATGGCGGTGAAAGCGCAAATCTGCTTACTCCAAACGTCGGCGATCCCAACACCATGATCCCGGAATCAAAGGCGTTTATGGTCAATGTGGCAAAAATAGAAGGAGGTAAATAAGATGTCTGAAGGATATTCCTTTCTTGTGGACACCTCCAAATGCACAGCGTGTCGTGGTTGTCAAATCGCATGTAAACAGTGGAATGGCCTGCCCGGAACTCAAACCAAAAACGAAGGCACATATGAGAACCCGTTGGACCTTTCCGCTGACACCTGGAAAATCGTCAGATTCTCAGAAGGATCTTCAAAGGATGGGGCGCCATTCTGGCACTTTTTTTCGGAACAGTGCAGGCACTGCTTATCCCCTGGGTGTATGGCCGAAGTTGAAAACGACGAAATAGTACAAGATGAAAAAACAGGGGCCGTACTTTTTACCCCAAAAACGAGCAAGCTGAACTACAAGGTTACGCGTGATGGCTGTCCCTATGACATACCTCGTCAGGATCCTAAAACTAAGCGGCTTTTCAAGTGTACGATGTGCTTTGACAGGATCACTAACGATATGGTTCCAGCCTGTGCCAAATCCTGCCCTACTGGGGCCCTTGTTTTTGGAGAGCGGCCAAAAATTCTGGAAATGGTGAAAGACCGTGTGCAGGACCTGGTTAAAAAGTATCCTAAAGCAAAGGCGATCAATCCGGAAGATGTGCGGGTAATATACATCATTACCGGTGAACCTCAACAATACTGGAAACTTGCGGCCGGCAGGTAAATCTGGTTAACCTGTTTGTCGCTGTGTTTACCAAAATCAAAAGCCCTGGAGCTTAGATACGCTTCAGGGCTTTTATTTTCAGGCTTTCCGCGATATCATTGTGGCACTGAAAAAGAACCGGAAGATTTAGCGATAATTTTGGAGGAACAACATGGTCTCAAGTGAGACGCATCAGCAAGTAGCCCGGGAAATTAAGGATTCGCTGGATAGATTTAAAGAGGGAATTCCGCAATTAACCGAACTCCTTGAGGCTTTTGAAGAGCTATTAGTTGCCAGATCAATCGCAAGACTGGAAATTCCCACACCTGATCTTTCCACCGTTGAAATCGATTCCATGCGGTTTTCCCAAGGATCCCCAATTCTCAACGATCGGAAGATCGACGTTGACACGGGCTCTGTCAAAAAAGTGGCCCTTTTAATCATCCCGGCGATGCAAAAAGGTTTCCCCAAGCTACATAATGCTCTGGAACGCTTCACGAATTTCATTGATAATGATAATACGGCCATGAACACTCTACAGTTGGTTCTGGAATCAGGATCCCGCGAGACCATGGAGGAACTGGCCTCAAGGTTGGACATTCCCCTGTCGATTCTTCAGTTCATTTGTTCTGAACTTGCAAAACCTTTCGCCGAGAAACTTTCCGGGACATTGGCTCCAATGATAGAGGGCCTGACCTGGCTCAAGGGATATTGTCCAATTTGCGGTTCATGGCCCGGGCTCAGCGTTTTAAGAGAAAATGAGGGCAAAAGGTTCCTGACCTGCTCTGTTTGTGGCCACGATTGGCAATATATGCGTACGCAATGTCCATTTTGTGAAAACGCCGATCACGAAAAACTTGAAATTATCTTCTCGCAAGACAGGAAATCTGAACGAGCCGAGCTATGTCACGTTTGCAAGAAGTATATAGTAGGTATAGATACGAGAGATTTGATAAATCCTCCTCACCCGTCTACGGCTCCCTTTGGTTTGATTTATCTTGATTTTCTGGCCCAGGACAGAGGCTTTAGCCCGGGAGCTACCCTGGCAATATCCCAGGACTTGACACTTTAAGCTTGCGTTTATCGTTAGGGACAGCAATTTATTGCTAGAACTTGAACAATTTTTGTGAGACGTATATAAGAATGAGTTGGCCTCATGAGGATAATTTCCGGAAGCTTAAAGAACCTAAGACTGACCATCCCTGCGAAGGCGAAAATAAGGCCAACATCGGAGAGACTACGGGAGGCCCTTTTTAGCGCTTTGGGATCATCCATCCATGGGATCGATGTCCTGGATCTGTTTGCGGGTTCTGGCGCTCTTGGAATTGAGGCTTTGAGTCGAGGCGCAAAATCTGTAACTCTGGTAGAACGGGACTTGAGATTGGCTCGTAACCTCATGGAGCTTCGTTCTAACCTCAAAGAGCCTCAAGCCGTGGAAGTCCTGAACATGGACGTGGTTAAGTCGCTTGATTATCTGTCCAGGGAAAGCGCAAAATTCGGTGTGATTTTCCTGGACCCGCCTTATGATTCGAACTGGATTTTAAAGTTGCTGTCCAATGAGACTTTTTTGAGTCTGATCTCTCCGGCGGGACTCGTCGTAGTTGAGAGAGCCGGTTGCGATAAAGACCTTCAATTTCATAACCGTTACAAACTGGAGAGAATATTTTCCAGAAAATATGGTTCCTCCATGCTGGAAATATTTTCATTTGTTAATTCGGAATTAAGTCTATATTTGGAGTCTTGTTGAAATTATGAGTAAAAGGATTGCAATTTATCCTGGAACTTTTGATCCCTTTCACAACGGCCATCTTGAAATAATTCATCGTGCTTTAGGCGCGTTTGATCTTATCATTGTGGCCCTGGGTTTGAATCCGGAAAAGGAGACACTGTTTTCTCTGGAAGAACGGCTGGACATGATTCGTAATAGCGTTAATGGTGATTCGCGAATCCAAAGTGACAGTTTTGAGGGCCTACTGGTTCGATACGCTGAAAAAAAGAAAGCATGCGCTATAATTCGTGGATTGAGGGCGGTCTCTGATTTCGAGTACGAATTCCAGTTGGCTCTGATGAATCGCAAGTTGAGCCGCAAGATTGAAACATACTTTCTCATGACAGCTCATAGGTATCTTTATGTGAGTTCTAGAATTATAAAGGCTACAGTCTATGCCGGAGGATCCCCGGAGGGACTGGTGCCGGAATATGTGCTGCGGGCGCTAAAGAAAAAATTTCCCATGATTCGAAACCCCCATGGCGCAACAAGTAAATGCAGGAGTTAAAATGAAATCGGTTTTGTCTGAAAGGGCCGCCCAGCTTAAGCCTTCAGCCACACTGGCGATATCGGCCAAAGAAAAGGAACTCAAGAGTCAGGGAATAGACGTAATAGGATTTGGCGCAGGGGAACCCGATTTCCCTACACCGCCTCGAATTCGTGAAGCCGGCAAAAATTCTCTCGATCGTGGAGATACATTCTATACTCCCGTAGGCGGAACACTGGAACTAAGAAAAGCCGTGGTCCGAAGGTTCTCGGAAGACTATGGACTGGAATACAAACCTGAAAACGTCGTAGTTTCCTGCGGGGCTAAACACAGCTTGTACAATATTTTTCAGGCTATCATAAGCCAGGGTGATGAAGTCATCTGCATTGCCCCTTACTGGGTGTCCTATCCGGAGATGGTCGCTCTGGCAGGAGGAAAACCAGTAATCGTCCAAACCTCTGAAAAAAGGATGTTTGAACCTGAAATCGAAGCGATCGCGTCCAGCATGACTTCCTCGACTAAGGCCATTATTCTCAACTATCCGTCAAATCCATCAGGGTTGATGTATTCAGAGAAGTTTTTAAATGAGCTGGCCAGCCTGGTTTCAAAGAAAGACCTGCTGGTTATCTCCGATGAGATATATGACAAGCTGCTTTTTGATGGTAAGAAATATACTCCGTTCGCTACCCTGCCTGGAATGAAATCCCGGACCATAACCGTCAACGGTGTGTCAAAGACCTACGCCATGACCGGTCTGAGAATAGGATATTTAGCGACTGACTCCATGGAGGTCGTAAAAGCCACGACCAATATTCAGAGCCAGTCTACATCAAATCCCAGCAATACAGCCCAGGCTGCGGCAGTCGAAGCCCTTTCGGGTCCCCAGGGAGAAGTTTCGGAGATGCGTGCAATTTTCGAACGCCGAAGGGAATTGATCATAGATCTTATCAATCAGATCCCTGGTCTATCTGTAATTAAACCGGACGGAGCCTTTTACGCTTTTGTGAATATCTCTAACTTTGTTGGCAAATCCGGCGTCTCCGGATCAGTTGATTTTGCTCAATATTTACTGGAAAAACATCATGTGGCGTGTGTCCCTGGCACCCCGTTTGGCTCTGATGACCATATTCGCCTATCTTTCGCCACGAATGAGCAGATCATCTCTGAAGGAATGAGGAGAATAAAAACAGCTTGCTCCGAGCTTTGAAATGGACCATCAACTGCCTCTGATTTTGCTGACCAACGACGATGGGATATACGCCGAAGGTTTGAGGATTCTCAGAAATTTTGCCCAGACTCTCGGCGAGGTCGTTATAGCCGCCCCAAGCACGGAACAAAGCGCCGTAGGCCATTCGATAACTCTTTATGATCCCATTAAGGCGCATGAAGTCTACCACGGTGAGGGGTTTTATGGTTACGCCATAGGCGGGACCCCTGCGGATTCAGTGAAGTTGGCTATACATTACCTGTTACCCAGGAAACCCGATCTCGTAATCTCCGGCATAAACAACGGGGCCAACCTGGGCATAAACGTTTTGTATTCAGGGACCGTTTCCGCAGCGACTGAAGCCGCAATTCTGGGAACACCGGCTATCGCTGTTTCAGTAGCTGCCAAGAAAAACCCTCCGTTTGAAGCTACTCTGCCTTTTTTAGAGAAAATCTCGCGTTGGGTTATAAACAACGGACTGCCCGAGGGGATTGCCCTGAACATGAACGTCCCCGCCATGCCCTTTGATAAAATCAGGGGTGTCAAGGTTACCCGGCAGTCGCTCTGCCGGTTCAACGAAACATTTGAAAGACGTGAAGACCCGAGGGGCGACTTTTACTACTGGCTTTCCGGTGAGGCCACTCCTGACAATGGAGACGATGGCCTTGACATTGCCGCATTAAGAGACGGATATGTGTCAGTAACCCCTTTATTTTATGATCTTACCGCTCACAAACACATAGAAGACCTGTCATGCTCACTAACAAAGAAATAGAAGTACCGTGGCCGCCGGAAGAACTTGACGAGATAGAAACTTCTCTAGGGTACAAATTCAATGACCTCGACTTTCTTCTCAACGCCCTCACCCGACGCAGTTTTTGGCACGAAAATCGCTCTACCTGCAGTGAAAACAATGAACGAATGGAATTCCTTGGAGATTCTGTCCTAAATTTGATTATCGCTCATATCCTTTATATATGGTTCCCGGAAGCTGAGGAAGGTGAATTGCAGAAAAGAAGGGCCAGCTTAGTTAAACAGGCTGCTTTGGCAAAAATCATGAGGCGTCTGGATCTGGCCAAATTCATCAGGATGGGTAAAGGCGATGAGCTGTCAGGTTGCCGCGACAGAAGTTCCATACTGGCAGACACTATTGAAGCGATCATAGCCGCCATCTTTCTTGATGGGGGCTATTACTGCGCTGAAAAATTCATTAATACCCATTTCCGCTTCATGTTGGAAGAGTTGGGATCTTCCCGCGTGTTTGATGACCCGAAGAGCACGTTACAGGAGAAGTCTCAGGCTTTGATGGGTATAACCCCAGTCTATGTTTTGTTGAGTGAATCGGGGGCAGAGCACTCCCGGGTTTTTAAAATGGGAGTATTTATCGGTGATTGCCTTGCGGCCGAGGGCGAGGGTTCGAATAAAAAAGAAGCTGCCCAATCTGCCGCCACATTTGCGCTTTCTTCTTTCCAGTGGCCAGACGCTGAGGTTAAGTCCAGGAATACATAGACAAAAAGTAATTCATTCAATCGCCTCTTAGTTCGAAAATCCATTTCACAAACCATCAAGAAAGGATCAGAACATGGCAGACGAGATGAGTAGAAGAGAAGTCATAACAGGCGTTGGGGCTCTTGGGACCCTGGGAGTGTTGTCGAGTGTGTTTTCAACCGAAGCTCTTGCCTCTTCACCCCAGCCTCACGGCACTTTTAATTTGTTTGAGTTACCCCCTCTTCCCTATCCAGCGGATGCGCTGGAGCCGGTAATCGACAGGAAAACGGTAGAAATTCACCACGACAAACATTTTGCAGCCTATATCGCTGGGCTGAAAAAAACCTCGAAAGATCTCGAAAAGGCCCGACAGAGCGGGAACTTCGAGACTATTAAATCAATTAGCAGGGATTTGGCTTTCAATGCTTCTGGAGTAATACTTCACTGGATTTATTTCGGCACGATCGGCCCTAAAGCGGGAGGCGAGCCAACCGGAAAACTGGCTGACCTTATCAAGCGTGATTTCGGGTCTTTTGACATTTTCTGGAAACAGTTCTCTTCAGCCTCCAAGAATGTAGAGGCTTCTGGTTGGGGAATTCTGGCATGGGAACCATTCAGCGCAAAGCTGATGGTACTGCAGGCAGAGAAGCATCAGGATCTGACTAGCTGGGGATGCATGCCGCTAATGGTTTGTGATGTCTGGGAGCACGCTTATTATCTCAAGTATCAAAACCGTCGTGCAGATTATGTGGATGCTTTTGCCAAAATCATAGACTGGAACAAGGTTGAAGAGCGTTTCAGGAACTACTGTGAAAAAAAATAGGACGATTACGTGAAACCGCATGAATTTTTCGTGGTCTGAAAAAAAGTTAGAAGGCTGGTTTGTCTCCGCGACATAGATGTTAGACACGATCGGAAATTGTCGTGGGAAAAATTTTGTGGAGTGAGACCTGTATGAAACATCGAACCAAACTGGTGGATGGCGCTAAAGTCGCTGTCATTTCGTTTTGTATGATGTTGCTGGCGATTGAGTCTATCCCGGCCCACGCCAACGTGGCTGTCCATGTCCTGGTTGCCGCGGCTGAAGGCGGCCTCTTGGACGAAGTCAACAAGGCCCTAAAAGAGGGCGTGGATATAAACGGTAGAGACTCCAGAGGAAATACCGCGCTATGCATGGCCACCGAATTTGGTCACACAGATGTCGTCAAAGTCTTGTTGCAACACGGGGCGGCCCCTGACGCTACCTGTGCCGGCGGACTGACTCCACTAATGTTTGCGGCTTCGAACGGCATTCTGGAAGCCGCCCAGTTGCTTATTGCGAGCGGAGCGAACATCAATTTCATAAATAGAAAAGGGGAAACAGCCCTTATGCTTGCGGCCGCCAACGGACATCTGGAAATCGCTCGTCTCCTGCTAAGCAAAGGAGCCAGAATCAATATCGCCGACCAGAATGGCGCTACCGCTTTGTTAAAAGCCGCCAAAAGTGGCCATCTCGAGATTGCTCGTTTGCTGCTGACCAATAACGCAAATGTCAATGTCACGGATAAGGACTGGCGCACTCCACTCCTTGACGCGGCGGCTAACGGTAATGTGGCTATGATGCGTCTGCTTTTATCCAATGGCGCAAATGTCAACGCTGCCGACAAGAAGGAAGGAGCGACCGCGCTCATCATGATTATGGGACATGAACGCGCGTCGTATCTTGACATAGCCAACTTACTGGTTGAAAGGGGAGCTGATGTAAACGCCCAAGGCTATGACGGATACACGGCGTTGCATATAGCGGCCATCAGGGGTAACAACGCGGCTGTGCAGTTCCTGCTCGATCATGGAGCTGACCCGCGTATAGAAGGCATGAACGGGCGAAACCCATATTTGGTGGCATTATCCAGAGGGCATAGGGATACAGCCGCTATTGTTGAGAAATGGATGTCGCGTCGTAGACGCTGATTGAATGGCCGATTTTTTGCCTGTTCATTATTGCAGTCTCAATGACGCCTAGTTGAAAAATACCCACTTATCAAAAATATTGTCAGGAGCCCAACAATGTTAGTAAACATCATGAAACTCTGGAAATTTGGTATGGTAATGGCTATATCGTTGCTAATGGCTTTCCCGGTTTTTCAGCCCAAACCTGCGTTAGCCGCTGGTGATGTTGATGTTCTGGTCGCTACTGCTGAGGGAGGGCTATTACACGAAACCCAGGAAGCCCTTAAAACCGGCGCCGATGTAAACGCCCGCGACAGCGGTGGCCACACGGCGTTATGTCAGGCTAGTGGTAATGGTCATTTTGAACTGTCCAAGTTTCTCCTGGAACATGGAGCGACACCGGACGGCACGGATAAACAGGGCTGGACCCCATTAATGTATGCCGCCACAGGTGGTCACCTTGAAATTTCCCAGTTGCTTATTTCAAAGGGGGCAAATGTCAACGCAACAAGCAAGATTGGTAAGACGCCCCTGATACTTGCTTCAGCCAAGGGCCAATATGAAGTTGTAAAGCTGCTGGTATCGAAAGGAGCAAATGTCAACGCGACCATTACCACTAGCCTGACAAGGACGGCAAATCTCCATTGATGTATGCCGCTGCCAACGGTCATCTGGAAATCGTAAGACTGCTTGCAGGCAAAGGGGCAAATGTGAATAGCGCTGACGCAAATGGATTCACAGCCCTTACCATGTCCATTGCGCACGGACAACTGGAAACAGGAATGTTTCTAGTTACCAAGACCACAAATATCAACGATTCTGACAAGGACGGATGGACTCCGTTAATGCTGTCCGTCAAGAATAGCAATTTTGCCGACCTTGCCGAAACGCTCATAGCAAAGGGAGCCGATTTGAACGCCCGAAACAATGATGGTTATACCGCGCTGCACGTAGCCGCGGCCAACGGCGATAACACCGGAGTCCGTATGCTGCTCAAGCACGGCGCTGATTTGTCGATTCGGGACAACAGTGGCAGGACGGCCTTACTCGTGGCGCTTTCCAAAGGACACAGACACATAGCCGAACTAATTGAACAAAAGCTCAATGAAAAGCCAAAGAAGAAATAACCCACATTACGCTGCCTGTCTTCAGTAGTGGGCCAGGCAGCCCTAATTTCCTTCATCATCCTGAACCCCATCTTACCCATTCCCCCTCTTGCTGCTTTGTGGCAATAAGCCACAAGAAAATTTGCAAATTCCTTGCGAACATCTTTTCCCGTTCAATGTGAACTGTTCTTGCCCCCGTAATATGGCCGGTCCGGCGGCGCTATTCGCATGACCCTAAAATTTCTGGCGAGCTTGGCGTTCG
>JAMCYH010000007.1:0-2766 GCA_023474025.1 Deltaproteobacteria bacterium | reverse complement strand
TCATTTTTGATAGACTCACAGGAAACACGTCTTCTGGCTCTTAATGCCTAATGACAATGTTTTTGGCTGAACCGGGGGTTGTGTTAGTCCCGGTCTGTAATTTTGTGGAGGAGTGTTCGTCGGAACAAGGATAGCCACCAGGGATTAACGGGCTTAAAAAGTAAACTTTAAAATTCGAGTCTGGCGCGTTTCAGTGTTTGGTTCAAGACTGATCATTGGCGCATTTTCCGAGGGCAGGTGTGGCGACTGTTCTGTGAATACCCATGCGTTCCAGCGCCCAAAAGGCGTTACTGAAGACAGATTCTCGTTAGAGGTCAACATAGTATGAATTTTGTGACGTTTGCATTACGACGGCCGTTCACTGTCGTGGTGTTTTTTGTCGCCATTTCTTTCGGCGCAATTATGGGTATTAAGGAGATGCCCCGAGACATTTTCCCCAGCCTTGGGATACCCACAATCTATGTCGCGCAAACGCATGGTGGTATGGACGCGTCCCAGATGGAAGCGTATCTGACCTATTTTTATGAATACCATTTCCTCTATATATCGGGTGTTGAGCACATTGAATCCAAGACGGTTCAAGGCGCCTCCTTGATGAAAATTCAGTTTCATCAAGGCACGGACATGTCCGAAGCAATGTCTGAGACTGTAGCTGAAGTCAGTAGATCACGCGCCTTTATGCCACCGGGGACCGTGCCACCTTTTGTATTAAGGTTTGACGCTGGTAGTGTTCCCGTAGGTTACCTGGTGGTTTCCAGTCGGACCAGAACAGTCGCTGAATTGCAGGACGCTGCGCTTAACCGTGTCAGGCCTTTGTTCGCTACTCTTCCAGGAGTTTCCAGTCCGCCCCCATTTGGAGGCAGCGCCCGGTCGATTGTTATAAATGTGGACCCGGAGCGGCTTCGAGCATACAGCATGTCGATCGATGAAGTTGTGGAAGCGCTGGCGAATACCAACTATATAAGCCCTTCCGGCAACGCCATAATAGACGGGAAGTATCCCATTGTGCCGGTTAATTCCGTCGTAACAGACATCCGTATGCTGAATACGGTGCCCATCCGAAGCGCGCAGTATCCAACCGTGTTCATAAAGGATGTCGGTCAGGTAATCGATTCCTCCGACATAGTAACATGTTACGCCCTTGTCAATGGGCGTCGCACCGTTTACATACCTGTTACCAAGCGCTCCGACGCGTCTACCCTCGCCGTGGTTGACGCAGTCAAGGAAAATCTCCCAAGATTTCAGGGAGTTTTGCCCTCTGGCATGAAGGTTAGCTATGAATTCGATCAGGCGCCATATGTTGTCAGAGCTATCGACGGGCTGGTTATGGAAGGAGCGCTCGGAGCGTTATTGACTGGTCTCATGGTGTTGTTGTTTTTGCAGGACTGGCGCAGCGTTTTGATAGTGTTGTTAAACATCCCCTTATCTCTAGCCGGCGCGGTATTTGCCCTGTGGGTGACCGGCCAGACAATCAACATCATGACTCTGGGCGGGCTGGCGCTCGCTGTCGGCATACTCGTGGACATGTCCACAGTGGCCATAGAGAATATACATACGCATTTGCAAATGGGAAAACCGGTTCCTCGAGCAGTGTCTGATTCAGGCATGGAAGTGGCTCTGCCCCTGCTTATAGCGATGCTATGCGTGCTGGCGGTATTTCTTCCATCCTTTTTTATGGTTGGGGCAGCCAAGGGATTGTTTGTGCCGCTGTCACTGGCAGTGGGCTTCTCCATGGTAACAGCCTATGTCCTGGCCGGAACACTTGTTAACGTCATTGCGATCTGGCTACTCAAGGCCCACAAACATGAAAAAGTCGTAACTGATGATAGAGGCCCTACCGGTTTTGCACGGTTCCAATCCATCTATGCCGCAATTGTTCGTCAGCTTTTAAGATCCAGAGCCTTTGTAATTCTTTTGTATCTAATTTTGTGTGGTGGAATAATTTGGGAAATTGGCACGAGACTGGGGACCGACATCTTCCCGAAGGTGGACGCCGGCCAGATCCAGGTGAGAATTCGCGCCCCTAATGGTACCGACCTGAATGGCACTGAAGCGCTCGCTTTAAAGACACTCGACATTATCAAAGAAGAGGTAGGACCTGAGAACATCGAGATCACTCTGGGATTTGTGGGTATCCATTCCCCAAACTATGCGGTCAGTATGATCTACCTTTTCGCGAGGGGGGTCGATGAAGCGGTCGTTCAGGTCCAGTTAAAACACGGCGTGCCCATAAAGATAGCTGGACTCCAGGAACGCTTGAGGAAAAAACTCAAGAACGAGATGCCTGACGTAAACTTCTCTTTTGAGCCAAGCGATATCGTAAGCCGAGTCATGAGTTTGGGGTCACCTACTCCTATTGAGGTCGCTGTGTTCGGCCCTAATTTAGTCAAAAACTACGATTACGCCAAAACAGTCAAAACACGGCTGGAAAAAGTACCTGTACTCAGGGATATCCAGTTTGCTCAGGAACTGGAATACCCAACGGTGCGTGTGGATATTGATCGCGAGAGCGCTGGTATCATTGGGGTGAAGACGAGAAATGTTACCAACTCCCTGACCCCATGCACATCTTCAAGCCGATTTACTCACCCGGTTTTCTGGGGGGATTTGAGAACAGGTGTAGCTTACCAGATCCAGGTAGAAGTCCCTCTGCAGAAAATGAATTCCAAAGAGGAAATCAAGAACGTCCTCACTGGAAGCCAAAGCGGCAAACCATCTCTACTTCGCAATGTGGCTAGCGTCAGTGATGGAACGATGGTTGGTCAG
>JAMCYH010000245.1 GCA_023474025.1 Deltaproteobacteria bacterium | reverse complement strand
TCCGATCTTGGTTCAAGTTTTACGGTTCGTAAAGTATCTTATGGTATAGGAGTCGAACGAGTTTTTCCCCATGATTCGCCTTTAATCGACAAAGTTGAATTGGTAAGTCGAGGGAAAGTCCGTCGTTCAAAAATTTACTACATTAGGAAACTTAGAGGCAAGGCTGCCAGAATCAAAGAAAAAATGGCTACGCTGTAGCTTAAAGCAATGCCGCCTGACGACAAATATGAAGTCGAAGCTTATTCGTCGGGTTTCAAAATCGTAGCAGGAATAGATGAAGCCGGCCGCGGACCTCTGGCAGGACCAGTAGTTGCGGCCGCAGTTGTTCTTTGTCCTGATACAAAAATATCAGGTCTGAACGATTCCAAGCTATTATCCGCGCTCCAGAGGCAAAGACTTTTCACAGAAATTAAATGCAATGCCCGCAGCATAGGTATAAGTGTGATCCCGCCCGATATTATTGATAATATCAACATATATCAGGCAACACGAGTCGCCATGAAAAATGCGGTCGGGCAACTTGATTTTACTCCTGAACTCCTGCTAATAGATGGCCCTTTGTCCTTAGATCTAAAAATAGCCCAACAACAAATTATTAAAGGAGATAGGCTATCAAATTCCATAGCCGCTGCAAGCATAATTGCGAAAGTCACACGTGATCGAATAATGTTAAAATTGCATGAACAATTTCCGTTGTATCGTTTTGACAAAAATAAAGGGTATGGGACAAAAGAGCATACACTCGCTCTCTTAAAACATGGGCCATGCCAAGCGCACAGAAAAAAGTTCGGTCCTGTGAAAAGATTTTTTGAAGAAGATTTATTTGGAAATTAATTTTCCATCTTTAGAGTATCAAAAGGCTCAAGTCTGATGTCTGGTGAATTATAAAGACCTCTAATGCGGAATGTGGTAGTCAGGATTTTGCCATCTTTGGTGATTAAATTTCCAAACAGACCTGAAACTATCGCGTCAAGGCCAACGAGAGGCGAAACTTTAACTTTGAAGTCTATTCGGTTTTGATCACTAAAATACATTCCAGACGCATCAATTCTGGCAGCGTCTGAAAACAGTCGTAAATCTTTAAAAAGCCACTTATTATCAAATACTTCTATTTTCCAGGTGATTTGTTGAAAAGGCAAACCCTGTCCAGCTATGTCTGGAAGACGCCCCCTCATTAAAGATCCCAAATTAATTAAAGAGAAAATCTTGGATAGAATGTCAAATCTATAAATTATCCCATCTTTTAAATTAACGTTTATTATTCCCGTCTTATAGATACCATTATTTTCGATCGCTTTCCTTAACTTCCAATCCATGTTTCCGGTGACATTCATTCCTCCATCAACCTTTACTCTTTCCTGATCAGATACAAATATTCGATCAAATTTAAGATTAGCGCCCTGAAAGTCAATTCTCAAAGGGATAGTTGTTTGGAATGTGATATCAAAATTGGCGGTACCTCCCAAAACTCCATCAACAAAATTCATTTGCCATTTTGTAGCTTTGATCAAGCCAGAAACGCCGCTTAATTCGGAACGGAAATCATCAAATGAACGTAATTCTGTTTTACCTTTGATGACATGGATATTCCCTGAAAGTTGGCATCTAGCCAAAAATCTGACAAGTGAATTGGTTCGGATCCATTCCTGCCAGGTTACGGAACTCTTTTCACCTGGGGGGGCAGTGAAGTCGGTAGTGTCGAGAAATTCCGATTCCACAGCAAATTTTAGAACGGGATTTTGTTTTTCAGCAATGGCAAAATTTCCCGAGATTAAGGAACTTCCCGTTCGGGATCTCTCTATGGATATATTAATAAATTTAGATCTTTTTTGATAAGATCCGGTTACTCCCTCTGTAATCTTCCTGAACCCGGGCAGTTTTAAAGAGATGTGGCTGAAAATTATGTTGGCTTCAAAATTAGCTTCCCGATTTTTCTCCTTTCTTATCGCAAAATCCCCCTCCAACCTGCCACCGCTTTGCAGTTCCAGTACCGGATCAGCAAATGGAATTAGAAAAGCAGTTGGGATTCCTTTCGGTGGCAAATTAACTACGGCAAAGAATTTGCCGTCATAGTTCAAAACTGCTTTTGCGGATATCCGGCAAGCCTCTGAAATTAGATAAGCTTCGTCTATTGATATGCCTTCCAGATTTTTGTTTCCTGAAAACTCAATTCGTGCTGTAACACCATTATTTTTTCTTATATATGGCTTTTTACAATCTAACAAACTTATAAGATCCATAATTCCATTAAAACTAAGATTCGATGATTTCCCTTTCGCGATTAGGGACATAGGTATGTTGCCCGTTATGTTTAAATCTCCTGGCAATACACCCAATTTGCGAATATCAGGCCCCGCGAGTTTAAAATCAAACTTTAGATCCCAATCAGATTGAGAAATTTCTCCATTAAATTCAAACGGACTGTCTCCAATTAATCCTTTTATTCCTGAAAGACTGACTTTGATCCCTCTAAATCTTATATCACCACTAACCTTTCTGATAGGTAAGGGTAATCCCTCTGTTTTGAACTGAAGTTCCTGAAGCCCAATCCGACCTGTTAGAGATGGATTCGTTAAAGGGCCTTTCACATCCATTGTGATGGCTGCAGCGCCTTGAGTATCAACGATATTTTTTACGAAAACTCCAAATCTCTGCTTAAAAGGTTCATGTAAAAGCACGTCAACCATGTCCGAAGAATAAGCGTTGGCAGATACGAACAAATCTAAATCAGGGTCAGTTTTCAAATTGGAAATCCAACCGTTTATGACAACTGGCGAACTTCCTAGAGAAAATCTGATCCCTTTGAAAATTATTTCTGATGTATTTAGCCTCATAAATCCGCTGGCTTCATGAATAGGAGCCGGATATCCGGGCACAACACCGGATACACCACTGAGAATAACGTCGAAACTCATATCAGCGTTTTTAAAATCACCTCGTCGCATTGCCTCAAAAGGGTTGCTAAAAAACGAATTGACGATTTGAAGATGTCCTTTTAAATCAGTCTTTTTTATGCGCTCCTTCTCATGGGCCGGGAACAAGCTGAGGGGCAGGAAAGCTGAAATTCTCTGAATATCTATCTCTGCTCGCGAAATTGATGTTTCAAGGGTGGCATCAGGACTGAAGCGGTTTTTCAATTGAATTTTCAATGAAGCTACTGCTCCAGGTATACTTATCTCTTGCAAATCAAGACTTATCTGTTTATCGGATATTTCCCCTGCGAACCGACTTCCGATCTTGTCTATGGGCACTCTGGATCTTATAAGTTTGTTAGATTGTAAAAAACCTCCGGAAATAATACAAACTCCACTAAAAACCCATTTATCATGATCAAAACTTGCATCCACCGCAAAACTGAAATTCGCTCCTGAAACAGGAATTTCAAGCTGAAAGTAATTGGCTAGAATCAAAAATGGTCTCATAGGACAATCTGAAAATTTAGCGCTGAAGATTCTGGAAGTTTGAGCTTGACCTGATGGATTTTCAAAGGAAAAACTTCCCCTAATTTCAAACAAACCTTCAGCTTTTAATTCCTTTGCCCGTCCTTTAATCTCGACTGAGTCAATTCCGCTGTCACTCAAATTGGCAAACCTGATATACAGGTCGTCAATTAAACGCCTTGATTTCGAAAAGGAATGTCCCGAATTCGGGTAATCCGTAAACACTAAGGTTCCGGCATTTAATTCAAATCGTTTTATTTGGGGTTTAAACCACAATAGGTCTTTTAGGTTTTGCGTCAAACTGGATGCATTTCCAACGGGTGATTCTTGAGTCTGTAATAGCAGCAAAGGATGCATTAGATGCATGTTTTCAAAGATTATGGATCGATGAAAAAGTGCGCTTATATCGAGATCGCAATCAATTTCTTTTGCCTGAAACACGGATTCGTTAAGATCTGGAGATATAATTTTAAGATCTGATATGGTAATTTTGACATGACCAAACGACAACCATTGAATAGAAATGTCATCATATCTAATTTTTTTGCTTAGTCTGGTTTCGGCAAAAGATGTCAGATATTTTCCAACTGTTTTGTCAGTTAAGAAAAAGTAGGCCAAAAAAGCCGTAACCAGAAGGCTCAGTGAAATAAAAAAAAGCAGACCCGCTAAAATTCTTAGGCCACGCCGATTTTTCCTGTTTGAATTACTCAAAAATTACCCGTGAATCCCATTCATGAACATGTCTGGAAGATTGAAAGGTGGGAAGTTCTACTTTATAACTTTATAATCACCACAAGCTTCGATTTAAAAAAATGCAACCGTATGTCGACAAGAAGGCGCAAAAACCTCCTTGTCGATTCTGGGAACAAATTATCTAAATATGACGAGTTTTCTTTTTCATCCTGGAGACCTTACGTCGAAGAATAGCCAACCTGTTTCTGGATGCTCCTTCATTACGTTCCTGGTTGAGCTTTTCTCTTAGCTGGTTGACCTTCCCTTTGAATACACGAACACCTTCTGAATTCTTTTTGGTCGATGAAGGCGGAAGGCCTTTTTCCTGTCTGAGAAACTCTATGATTTCGTGTTTGTTCATTCCGTGTATGCCCTGAACATTCGGCACTTTTAAGGCTTCTTCACGTAGCTCCTTTATGGTCCAGTCTTCTAAAGCTTTTTCCTTTTTTGCCTTGCGCTCTTTTTTCTCGCCCATTGATCCTCCTTCTATCTTAAAAGTTTTTCTGATTTTTTAAAAAATCGTGTTTAAGATTCAGATTAACCAGATTCCCGGGAATGACGTAAGAGTTAAAAAACATGCCAGTTTCAAAAAATTATTGGTCTCTCATATCTAGAATTGGTCTGTTTTTAGGATTATTTTTAGTTTAAAAGCTTCAAATTCATTTTTGCTTCACTATGACCGGGATGCTTTTATGAATCATATTTCTAACATGTTTTGCCAAAGAAAAGCCACATAGCAAATCTTTATCTCGAACCAAATCAATCTTCAATAGTAATCAGTCTCTATTCAGTAATGTATCAAGAATTACTCGATTTGCTCAATTAATTCCGGACAAGCGTCGTAATGAATATTTTAATGCGGCCTCTTGAGTCAACGACATTTCATGACAACAAATAAAAAATCGGCAAAAAAGAAGAGGTGCTTTAGAAAAAGTTGACAATTTCATAATTTGACCCAGGAAAATCTTCACACAACCCTTAAATCGCATATAGCTATTACAAGATTCTCCAGGATAATCCTTGGAGCTGAAGATCCTAGCTTTGAAGACTTAATTTGTATATCAGCTTCAAGGATCATTTCCATTATTTTAACCAATGTTTCAAGAGGAAAAGCCTGAGCTGTTTTAAGTAACTGAAAAAGAGGAAAATCTTTCTGTGCCAATAAATTAAATTTGCCTTTATTGGATTTGTCAGAAGAGTTCCGTGATCTGATGTTGGCCATAGCTGAAGCAAATGTGTCAAATGTCATATTTGGTTTCCATACTGATTTTAACACCGTAAACAACAATTCGCGGGCTGCAATCAGTTTACGGAATTCAGACGCTATCGCCGCGAGTGTTTGTAAAGGATGGTCAACTATTTTCAGGTTTTCATTAAGAGCGAGCAATAAGTTTTGTGCGTTTGCTTCCCTAATTGCTTTTGAAAGGTCAAAAAAGGCCGCTTCGTGGAAATCCAAAAAAAGGTTTTGAATGTCATCAAAAGTAATTTCTGAACGTTTTCCTATGTAGGATATAAGTTTCTGAAATTCATTTCTGATACGGCGAAGATCTTTTCCAGACCGTGAAAAGGCTAACGCTAAGGCCTCTGGGGCAATTGTCTTACCGTGAAGTCGCAAAAGCTCTTTGACGGAATTTTGGAAATATATTTTGTCAAGTTTAACAAAGGACCTGTCGAATTTAGGTCGTAGATCCTCTACTTGCCCTTTTTCCTGAACGAGTTTTAGTAACCGGTTTCGTTTGTCAACAGATGTAGCCGTGAATATCAAATAACAGTCTTCTGGCAAGCTATTCTGAAGAAAATCAAAAAGGACATTTTCATCACCAGAAATCATAGCGCCGGAAAAATCATTGCCAATAGATAGCGCGGCTTGGAACAGTAACTCTTGGTCTGAAGGACTAAGGCGCGAAACTTCATCAATTTGTTTTAGCCAATCTAAAGAAAAAGCCGCAGTTTGAGGACAAAAGTCCAGAGAACCCGCCAATTGTTTCAAATAGCGAAGTCCTGACTTCGAATTACCAGCCTTTAACGCTACTAGAGTTTGTTCGACAAGCCTTGCTATGTTAGCTTGGTTTAAAAAAAGAGTAGTTTGTTCTACAAGACCTATACGCGCCCCGCCAAACAAAGGTCTGTTCATCAAAAAAGATATCAAATCACCAATACTAAGATCAGCTCCGTCATAAATTTTTAGATTAGTGGTTTCGTTGTTTTGATCTAAAAGAGAGCTAGTTAGTGATGAAAGTCTCTGTTTAATCAGAAAATCATCACCGTAGAATAAAAAAAGACCACTGGGTCTATTTTCTTGTTTCAACAATTTATCTCTCATATTCGCTTAAAAACCAATTTCTCGGATTACTACAAGTATGTATCATCCCTTTTTTGCAAGAAAAAATAATACACGCGCGAACTTTAATTATTTTCTATGGTCAATATAATAAGATAAAGGTTGGCCGTCAAATTTGATTAAGAGCTGGTAAAGCGCGCGAAAAGCGACACCATGTCTATATTTGTACACAAAAGACAGGATGTTGAAAAAATTACAAATCTGCGACGTAACGTATTATATGGCGCCGGATGTCGTACAAACGAGAAAAGAAAAGGAAACCGAAGGTTAAACTTAACTAGCAGAATTTAAAACACTTTTGGAAATCTATAAAATTGGCGCCATAGTTGCTTCGTAAACTGGCATGAAAACCTTAAAGGAATTTAAAATGAGCCAGAAAAGTAACAAACAAAATAAAAAAGAAGAACATCAGGAAGAGGTAATCGCTACTCTTATTAATCCAATCCATGTTTTTTCGGGAGCCGTACAGGTTAAGGACTATATCACGGCTCAGAAACAGCTCCTAAGGGATTTTGGTGAAGACATTTACTTTAACTGGCAATTAGAAGTCCTTCACGCTGAGATCGCTTCTATAATTGAAGAACTGAAAATTGAAACCGCGGGACCGCGTCCAAATACGAGTATTGTAGGCCAAGCCTGAATGTCGAGTGGTAATTCAAATTTTTCTTAATTATTAACAGAAAAAGTTCTTCCGAACTTTGGTCTGATAACGACAAAAAAATATTTATAGGAATTGTTGGCTTTTCTTGGCTGACATATAACGCGCTTTGGAGGAAAAGGCATAAGTTAAAACTACCTGTTACATGGATTTGACGGTTGAATGTCTCACGCCGGAAAACGGGAACCTTAAAGTTCCCGTTTTCGTTTTTGCGAGTCATTAGCCAGATTGGAAATTATGAGTTGAAGCCGAGGTACTAAAATTATATAAACCGGAGCATTCAACCGCCACGATATGAAAGGTGGTTCAAAACATGCGCTCAAAAAAAGCCCCTATATTTCTAGCGCTTTTATTAATTTTGGTTATCGATGTGTTCGTTGGTAACGCGTTGGCTCAAGAACCATTTACTTTAACCCCATGGGGAAGATTTTTCTCGGGAATAGAATGGGGATACCAATGGCTATCGGGAGATTTTATTATTCCAGCCGGTGGTCGACCAGGATCAGGGGCAAGAATTCTTGTGGGGCCTGATTTAGGCGCGGACCAGACTGAATCAGTCAAAGTTTTTGCTGATGGAAAAATCTTTGATGCGCATTATTTAAACCTCGATTATTTTATGTGCCTGGCTACGGGACTGAAAAGAATTCAGCGCGACTTGATTTTCCATAACCGTTTATACCCTGAAAGCGCGCTCGTCGAAACTCGGGTAGATATCAACTGGCTAAGGTTTATGTACGCGTTTAAATTGCTCGAGATTCAATCATGGAACATATGCCCTGCATTTGGAGCGCACTATGTACGCTGTGGCGTAACACTGAATGGGGAAAATGAAGAAGGGCCGAATACATCCAATACAAGAAAACTTGACGCAGTTTTTCCAACTCTGGGAATTCAAGCCCGTTTCCCCGCACCCTATGGTATAGATTTTAAGGTAGAGTGGGAAGGAATGCATCTTATAACGCTTGGATTAATCTCCTACCTGGATGTGACAACTGATTGGGAAATTTATCCTGATGTCAGACTGAGTTTTGGATTTACAAATCGCCTCGTCAGTTCAGTTGAGGATAACCAGGAATTAAATAATGAGTGGTTTTACAATCTCACAGGTTTTACGGGTGGGATTGCCTTTGGCTTCTAGACACCTGTTGGCCATCGATAGACGATGGGGCCAGGATAATGGCGCTTACCGGAGCTGAAGCTTTGAGAAGTTTAGGCCTTGATGTTGGACCAACACCGATGGGTTTGGACGACGCGTATGCCAGGTAAAGATACTTTATTTTCTTGATTAATCCGTCGTGGTATTCCAACGCTTCGGGGAAGCAGATTGCGTGGTAAGTTATATCCAAAGATGTATACCCATTGCTGCTAAGATCTATGTATCTTGCTTCGCTTGTGTAATTCGGGTCGTAGACTTTCAGAAGGTTTTTTTCAGGGAGCCAGGCAAAAGCAAGGACAGCGTGCAAAACTGCCCCAGATGGACCCCTGTTCATTAATAGGACCAACCGTGGTTCTCCAGCGGTCAGGCCACTTACCAGGTGTCGAAACGGTTCAGAATTATTTCCATTGTATCTATTGCAAAAATCCGCCTGAATTTTGACCAGATTTTTGCTATAAAATTCTTGTAATCGCTTTGCTATCTTGGTCTGTATTTTATTGTCCAGCATCTTTCTTAATGGGAGACCATCCGGTTTGTTCAGGTAATACCAGCGAGAAAAAGCGACTATTGCAAAACAGTAGCCCGGAGCATTAGATATAGTAAAAGCGTCTTTAGTAATGTCAAAAGACGCATAAGCCAAGCTATCTGCTGTCACCAGGGAACAAAATAGAAGAGCCGTTAAAGACGCGCAAAAAAATACACGCTTAAGGCCAATAAAGCCCTTCATAAGGAAAACTCCAACTAAGTAAAGGTATTTGTGGTATTATATAAAAAACACCTTGATAGATCAAGCAAGAAGCGTCCAAGCTTTCGAACAATGGCCTTATAAAATATCTCTATTTCTCATTAGGAAGGTTGAACATTGCAAAGCGTGTTAGATTTTAATACCTTATAGGCTAGCTGGTTTTTTTAGACTGGTAAAATTTTGTAAAGTAGAAAGGCAGAATATCTTCTGGTAAAATTTTATATGAGCATTCTTGATTTAATCGGTAACACACCATTAGTTAGTATTCAAAATCCAAACGGAAACTACGGTGTCCAAATTTTGGGGAAACTGGAAGGAAATAACCCTGGGGGTTCAACAAAAGACCGGATTGCGGCTTACATGATTCAGAAAGCTGAAGATCAAGGGCTAATTGACAAGGACAAAGTCATACTGGAACCAACTTCTGGTAATACCGGTATTGGATTATCCATGGTGGCGGCTTGCAAAGGCTACCGATGTTTGCTCACGCTTCCTGGGTGTGTAAGTTTGGAGCGAAGAAATACGTTACGGGCCTTTGGCGCCGAGTTGGAAGTTACAGAGTCTTGCGAAGGCACCGACGGGGCAATCAGACGAGCCTGGCAAATATATGAATCGGATCCGGAAAGGTACTTTATGCCGAACCAGTTCGAGAATCCTCATAACTGGGAAGCTCATTACATGACGACTGGCGTTGAAATACTTGAACAGACTCATGGCAAGCTGGACGTATTCGTAGCAGGAATGGGAACCACCGGGACCCTGATGGGAATATCTCGACGACTTAAAGAAACGAACCCCAAAATCACAGTGGTGGGTGTCGAACCTGTAGAAGGTCATGCCATTCAGGGGCTAAAGAATATGACAGAAGCGATAGTGCCGAAAATCTATGAGCCAACGAGGATAGATGAGATAATAAAGGTTAATGATGAGCAAGCGTACAATACAACTAGGTGGCTAGCGCTGACTCAGGGTATTTTTGTAGGAATGAGCGCTGGGGCCGCAGTATACGGGGCGGTACAGATTTCCAATAATATGCGTTCTGGAACCATTGTTTGTATACTTCCAGATAGGGGAGACAGATACCTCAGTACTACTTTGTTTAAATCAATATGCGCTAAATGTCCTCCATGAGATGTGCTATTAAAGCAGCTTTCGAACTAAAAATACTCATAACATTCCCCGGGTTTCAATTTAGTGGAGTCAAAGAAAAAAACCCGTATCCCTGTGTTGTCAGGCAATGCAAACTTGATGGTATTTTTTGCGCCGGATTTAAGATAGGGACCTGAATTCAAGAGTTGAAAGGATGCTAGCCGGCCATGTTGATAAATTGGCACAGCTTCGATGGTAACTCCATTCACAGTCCATATTGGTCTGGGAATGAAAAACGTATATACTGGATAATTGCCTATTGCTTCTATTGAGGAATTCACTGACCCCGATGGGTTCTTGCATATTCGAACACTAGTAATTTTCCATGGACTGGCTGAAGTTGCGCTGCTTTGCGCATGACCAACACCAAGAGGGCAGACGCCAGTAAGCGTAAACAATAATAAGGTCGCAAAATAAATGCGCAACAACTTATTCATATTCGGTTACGCTCACGCCGCTAGCAGCGGGTAAATATCTGAATTGACCACTTTGACTTAAGTGTTTTCTGGCCAGAAGATGAGTCAGATCTCATAACACTGCTCTCTCTTTTAGATGAACATATAGCTGAATTAGCTTGAAAACACAAGGAAATAAATTGTTCAACGTTGACTGTTCGGCAAGAGTCAACTAATATCAAGTAGTTTTCTTAATATCGTAGGGGAGGTCTAATATGACAGTTAGAATAGCAATCAACGGCTTTGGACGCATCGGCAGATTGGCAATGCGTAGCGCTTTGGCAAACCCAAAAATCGAGGTTGTGGCTGTAAATGACAAAATGGAACCGAAACTAATGGCTTTCCTGTTTAAACACGACTCAGTGCACGGCCCGTATCAGGGGAATGTGTCATTTACTGAAAAATCTATCTTGGTTAACGATCGAGAAATCAAGGCCCTTAGAATCACGGATGACTTGCTAAACCTTCCTTGGGCTGATCTAAAAATCGATGTTGTTCTTGAATGCACTGGAATCTTCAGGGACAAGGAAAAGGCGGGTAAACATATTCAGGCAGGCGCCAAAAAAGTTATCGTTTCGGCCCCAGGAAAAAATATCGACGGCACATTTGTGATTGGGGTAAATGCAAGCGCCTACGACACAAAGAAACATGACGTTATTTCAAACGCTTCATGTACTACGAACTGTCTAGCTCCTTTGGTCAAGGTTTTAAATGATGAATTTGGTATTGAAAAAGGAATGATGAATACTATTCATTCCTATACTATGGATCAGAGCCTGCTTGACACGGTTCACAAGGATTTTCGCAGGGCTAGGGCTGCGGCCATTAACATGATTCCTAGTACCACCGGGGCTGCGGTAGCTATAGGACTGGTCATACCGGAATTGGCCGGAAAACTGGATGGTCTTTCAATTCGTGTTCCAACACCAAATGTTTCTCTTGTTGACTTAACTGCAATATTAAAGAAATCGGCTGATGTTCAGGCCGTGAATGCAGCAATGAAAAAAGCGTCTGAAACATCCCTAAAGGGAATTCTGGCCTATATCGAAGATCCAATGGTAAGTTCAGATTTTATTAACAGCACGTATTCCTCCCTTTTTGATTCCCTGTCCACGATGGTTGTAGGGGAGAATATGGTAAAAGTCCTTTCCTGGTACGATAATGAGTCCGGATATTCTACAAGAATGACGGATTTGGCTGTCTTCATCGGCGAAAAGTTGAAGTAGAAATAGCTCTATTCTAACAAACCAGCCCTGGTATTTTTCGGTAATGGGCTGGTTTGTTGTCTAGGCTCAGGAATATTTGGAAGGAGTCCATTCATGGCTGTAAGATGTATTACAGACTTTGATATGTACGACAAAAGGGTATTTTGTAGGTTTGATTTTAACGTGCCCTTAGATGAGACAGGGGCTATCAGGGATGACACGAGAATTGTTAGGGCTTTGCGAACAATAAAATTCGCAGTCAACAAAGGGGCGAAACTGATTCTTTGTTCCCACCTGGGTAGGCCCAAAGGAGAAGTTAAACCGGAACTGAGTCTGAAACCAGTTGCCACGCGATTGTCCGAGCTGCTGAATCAAGACATAAAATTTGCTGATGACTGTGTAGGACCTGTCGTCCTATCTATGGTGAACAGTCTGAAAAGGGGAGAAATTATCCTGTTGGAAAACGTCAGGTTCCATAGCGAGGAAACTAAAAACGACCCGGAATTTTCAGCCAAATTGGCTCAGCTTGCCGATGTGTATATTAATGACGCTTTTGGAACAGCTCATAGAGCTCATTGCTCTACAGTAGGAATTGCAAAACTTGTAAAGCTGAAAGGCGTAGGCCTACTCATGAAAGAAGAATTGGAAAACCTCGAGAAAGCTTTTTCCAATCCGAAAAGACCTGTAATTGGTATTATTGGAGGGGCTAAAGTTTCTGACAAAATCAATATCTTAAAAAGTATTCTGGCAAGAATGGACATGGTATTGATTGGCGGCGGTATGGCTAACACATTTCTGAAAGCCCAAGGAATGGAACTGGGCAATTCTATGATCGAAAGTGATATGGTTTCAACTGCGCAACAGATCATTCAAACGGCGGCGACCAGAGAGGGCTCACTTTGTTTACCCAGGGATGTTGTTGTCGCGCCAGATCCTAATAGAGGTTCAGACACAAGAATCACGTCAGTAGACAAAATTGGTTCCCAAGAAATGGCCCTGGACATTGGTCCAATCACCGTCAGTGAGTTTAGCGATCATATCCAAAAGGCTGCCACAATCGTGTGGAACGGGCCAATGGGTGTTTTCGAAAAAGATGCCTTTAAAAAGGGCACTATGGAAATAGCCAAAGCTGTTGCCGCGTCGGATGGTTTTTCTGTTGTAGGCGGTGGAGATTCTGTCCGTGCAGTGGTCCAGGCTGGAGTTTCCAAAAAAATCTCATACATATCCACTGGCGGTGGGGCTTTTATGGAATTTTTGGAAGGGAAAGTTCTTCCTGGTGTGGCGGCGCTGGAAATGTGATCATTTCTGTTACAAAAATGGATCGAAAGGATTGGAAAGGAATTGTGGGATGATTGACAGGAAACCTATTGTAGCCGGCAATTGGAAAATGCACAATAATAGTGTTGAAACTCGATCATTGGTTCAAAAGATAGTTCAAATGAGTCAAAAAATCGTCAAGGATTGTGAAGTAATAATTGCGCCTCCATTTACATCTATAGCCTGTGCTGTTGAAGAGGCCAAAAACAGTTCAATTCAGATTGGCGGACAAAATATGTTTTGGGAAGATAAAGGAGCTTTTACAGGAGAAATATCTGGTCCGATGTTGAAGGAAATTGGGTGCTCCCATGTTATAATTGGCCATT
>JAMCYH010000095.1 GCA_023474025.1 Deltaproteobacteria bacterium | reverse complement strand
CGCTGGGTTTGATTCCTTCGAATATTGCTGAATTGACTAAATAGATTGATGCACACAACTAACCCCTGGTTTGTAACGCTGAAAGGCGTACTTTGTCGAAAATTCCAAGTGAAACAAAAAGAAGCATAAATTGGAAAAAACCCGGATTTCTATTTAAGGGTTTTTCTGTTCAATGTAGGAATTTAGCATGATCCTTTCTGCTACAGTCCTTGCTATTCGTATAAATCCTGATTTCACCCCCAAGAAAATATAGGCTAAAACGCTTAGTGCAATTCCGGCAACTTGGCGCTGTTCGATCATTGGACGGCGTTTTATACTGGCTTGGTAATTGATGAATAAAGTTCAAGGAAATCAATACAAAATATAAGGAGTAAAGACCATGTTAAAAGATCCAGTATGCGGAATGGAAGTAGATGCGAAGACAGCCGCTGGAAAATCAGAATATTTGGGAATAACTTATTACTTTTGCTCGAACGGCTGCAAGAAAGCCTTCGATAAGGAACCCCAGAAATATGTGGGAAAAGTAGAAGATAGTCACTCTGCACACCATCACTAAAAATCCCCTCCCTACTTCCCCGTTTGCTGTGCAGGCAAACGGGGAAAGTTTAGGACACCCCTCTTTGGACGGGACTAAGGATTATAAAGGGAACCATGATCACAATTAATATAGATCCGATTCTATTCTCGATAGGTCACTTTCACTTACGCTGGTATAGCCTGATCGTTGGGACAGCCATATTTGTAGGTTTTTGGCTGGCAATTCGTGAAGCAAAACGTAAAGGGTACAATACTGACGATTTCGCCAATAGCATTCTGTGGATTGTTTTTGCAGGGCTGATTGGCGCTCGTCTTTTTCACGTCATTGACCATTGGTCCGATGTATTCGCGGCAAACCCGATCAGTTCACTTTATATTTGGGAAGGCGGTCTGGCTATTTGGGGCGGCGTGATTGGCGGATTGGTCGCCGCGGGCATTCTGGCTCGCGTCAAGCACTGGAAATTGCCGCATGTTCTGGATGTATTGGTGCCGGGTGTAGTACTTGCACAGGCGATCGGCCGTTTCGCCTGTATCATCACCGGTGATGCGGTTGGAAAACCCACCAGCGGTCCATTTGGATTTGCTTATACCAGTCCAAATGCGATGGTTCCACAGCTCGGTGTTTATTACACTCCTACTCCTGTGTATGAAATCTTGATGAACCTTTCAATCTTTGCCTTGTTGTGGAGCTTACGCAAGAAGAACCTTCCGGATGGAGTTTTGTCGCTGCTATATCTTTCTTTGTATTCATTCATGCGGTTCTTTATTACTTTTACAAGTTCCTATAAAATCATTGCCTTGGGGTTAAATCAAGCGCAGATTGTAAGTGTTCTGGTCTTCGCAGTCAGTGTGCCCCTTTTGATAATCATAACTTTGAAAAAGAGAAATCATCTAACAAAAGTCTACTCCAGGACGTATAAAAATTAGAAATCGCCGGAATCAAATCTTCATCCTCACAACTAATACCCAGAGCAGACTCTTATTGCAGATTGCCGTTCGTAGAGTCTGAAACTTTTCCTGGAAGAGTATTGTTATTGATCTAATGAAAGGATCCACTATGAGTGAAACTATTAAAGAGAAAGCAGCTCGAAAACAAGCTCAACTGAAGAAACAACGTAATGAAAAAGCACTTTTTGGTGCGATTGTTTTGGTTGTGCTTGGTATAGCAGGATTTTTACTGTTCAAATCATTTTATAAACCACCTTTGCCGGTTGCGGACAATGTGATTGACGTTTCTGCAGATATGAGCGGATTTAGCATGACCGAAATTCGGGTTAAAGTTGGCCAACCGGTCACCATTCGCCTGCGCAGCCTCGACAACTCACACCACACTGACGGTGCAGGAAAACACCAGTGGGCAGTGGACGATTTTAACGTAAGTGTTATTGCCCCGGCAGAGGGAACAGCCACGACAACATTCACGCCGACGAAAACTGGAACTTATGTCTTCTACTGCGATATATGCTGTGGTGGGCGCGCCAACCCATCGATGAATGGCAAGTTAATCGTAGAAGGATAATAATTCATGCCGCCTACAACGCTACGTCGCAACTTAATCCTCTTGGCGCTTGGCATCCTCGCCCTGGCAGCCATTGGCATGGCGGGTTTCTGGCATCCAAACGCGCCCGATATGGCCATGCAAAGTTTCTTGCCTGCGATCACGCTTCCGACGGTTATCGTCGCCGGAGCAGTGGATGGCATCAATCCTTGTGCTTTTACCGTGCTGTTGTTATTCGTTACCGCCTTGTTGACCACCCTGAAGGCTGGTGACAATGGCGTTAAAGCAACCCGGGGAAGATTGCTTGGAATGGGAAGCATCTATATTGGTGCAGTATTCCTAACCTACCTGGCGCTGGGTGTCGGCGTGTTGAAAGCGGCCGATTTCTTTACCCGCCAACATCTCCCGGCACGTTTCGGAGCTTTGGCCGCCATTTTGATCGGGTTATGGATGATCAAAGATTATTTCTTGCCCAATTGG
>JAMCYH010000220.1 GCA_023474025.1 Deltaproteobacteria bacterium | reverse complement strand
TGAACAGGTTAGATGGATATCAGTTTTTCCATCTTGCAGGAACATCGAGAACTATCGAAATGTGGCAGACATCTGGCTCAGTATGTCTGCTTGACTTTTTATACTGCTTATTTGCTTTTCTACGATAGTTCTCGATGTTCCTGCAAGATGGAAAAACTGATATCCATCTAACCTGTTCAGGAAATCGGCCAAATTTGGCTTCCGCATAAAATCCCGAACGACGTCTTCGTCATTCTTTAGATAGACACATGGGATACCCGCATCACATAAATTCTTATACATTTCCTGAATAAGCAAGTGGCGGTGGGAAGTGTAAATAAAACGTTTTTCGCAGCCTGCTTGTTGATAAGTCTTTATCACATTAGGGATAGCACTCGTTTTTCCCATACCAGTAGGACCAACCACCAATTTCAGACCAAACCACTCTTCCTTTTCCAACTGTTGGTCGATGACTCGTTGGTAATAGTATCGGTAGTCCAGTTCCTTTTCTATATCAATGGATGTCATCATTCAATCCTCATGACCAATTTGAAGGACACAAATCTGGTGCGGGGCAACGTACTAGATCCTGATAAAAGTCCAAAAATAAAAAACCAAATATTTCGGCTCACCAAAATATAGGTGTCCTAAAGGAACATGAATAAACCTATGTCGTTTTTCGGAATAAACCAGTTGCGAGGGAGGTATCCCCGCATCACATTGATACTGACAAATCCCCGTTCAAAAAAGGGGGAACTATGCTAAATCATGGATAATTGTCCATTCGCTTCAGCCTCTGAAAAATAAATAACTTTGTTCTTAATGTAAACCAAACCCATATCAGTGAGGCGGCGGGTTAATGCGGTGATCGAAACAGAGAATTGTTCGCTCAACTGATATAAATTTGACCATTTTTTAAAATCATAGCTTTCTTGAGCAGTCAAAATCATCCTGGTAGGCATCAATAGAAAGCCGGCAAAAAGGTTCGCTTGGATTTCTCTTCGATCTCTTTTCTTCATACGGCATAGATACTGTTGGCAACCGATTTCTTCAAATTGATTTTGAATTATTCCCCCCTGAGTTAGATGTAACTCATGGTGACCAATTTCATGTGCATAAGTAAAAGCCAGAGAACCGAAATATTGATCGAAATGTTCCTTCCTATTCTCGTTTAGCCGGATCGCCCTCTCACTTGGGTCGATCAAAGCTAATATTGGTTCATTATCCGTATCAGCAATGGGCGACCAATCGATTGATAGCTCCAGTAGAAAATCGGCAATTCTTTCAACCGGCACGGGAGAAGCTACAATTGGAGCGATTTCACGACTATAACGGTCGATAAGTCTTTCGGCTTTTGCCTCAATCGCTTCATCAGTCAAAAATGGGACATCTGTCTTAATTTCGAGGCGTTTCATCTACACTTTCCAGCCAGTCACGGATCTGTTCTGCAGAGATTTCTCGATTTTGCAGTTTTCTGAGTAATACACCAACCTCGGGAATGTCTTCAACCACATTCTGTAATGCTTTTCGGTCAAACTGCCCGACCATCGCAAGCCATTCCTCAGGATCAGTTTCAAGAATTTTCGCAATACAGCGGATAAGTTCTTCGCTCGGCGGCCCATCGAGCTTATCGTTTTCAATCTTCGATATATAGGTGAAGTCACAACGAAGGTTCTGCTCTTGGACTTTATCCGCTAATTCCTTTTGTGTAAGCCTGTGCTTTCGTCTGAGTTCCAGGATTTGTTGACCTATGGTCATGGGAAACTCCCTTCTAGTTGAGGTTCTTCCTTTTGGATCGATTATATATAACTTGAGTTGAAAAGTCAAGTCCAAATTTGCTCTTCCTTCTCTTTCCGGCATGTAGTATTCACGACTATTTGGATAGGTTGATTTGGATATCGGAAAATATTTTTGTTATAGGATGTTCCCCATGCGGCGCGAATACAAACATTCGTGTGGAAATGTCGAACATGTAAATTAGACCCTCATTGGTCAATAGAGTAAATTGATCACCTTCCACTTGTACGACGCGTAATGTGCTGGCCACAGGTTGAGGCGAATAAGCAGCCTTCTCAATTATTGTTTTTGGGTCATCAGGCGCAGAAACCAAAACAATCAGCTTGGCCTGCTTCGGCCCATCAGCCAATTGGCCAGCTAGAACAATTACTGTCTGTTCGCCGTTTTTGATCCAATAATTCTCAACTTGGAATCCTTGAACGGAAAATGGAGCATCCCTGCGTTCGATGATTTCCCCACCCCCAGAGGGCCTCGACAGAACAAGGTTTTCCTCAACCGGCAAAAATCTGCGCTCCACAAGGTCAAAAGCAAAGGTTTTCCCTGTATCGGACAATAAGTAAATTTTCGAGCCATCTGCATCCACAATCCGCAATGGTCCGGTAGCTCCCTCCGTTTGGTATTGTCCTCCCTCGCCTGCCAACATTTCTCCATTTACCTGACTTACTTCAACGATTATCATGCCCGGTAATGGTTCAGATAATCGCCGGCCTCCGCCAGGCTCGCCGCGCCGCGACCCGGCGAATACCATATATCTGCGAC
>JAMCYH010000307.1 GCA_023474025.1 Deltaproteobacteria bacterium | reverse complement strand
TCCTCCTGATCTGCGTTAAAGATTCGTTCGTCATTCTAACAACCTCCATCCGCCCAGTAATTGGGCTGTTTTTTGTTGAAGCGCATGCTTGCCACTTTTGGGAGAAAATGAGCTTTTTCATAGTTCGAAGGATAGAGACTTAAGCTCTTCACTTCACTATCTGGAGAACTCGACACAATGGGGCCGCATTTTGGCTGCCCTGAGGGCGTTGTTCTGTTAGGCTGCTGTAAATCCATGTTAGCGTTCCCTGTCATTGAAGGGTTAGTAACGCAACCGAGTTAGGGCCGGCCAGGCGCAACTGACCGGCCTGTGGTCAAAAATAAAACTAAATTATTTGAGACAATGAGATATTTTTCTTAAATCCCATACATTCAGTTGGGATGCTCCTGCATCAAGTTAGTTCAAAGATTGTTTTGAAGCGCCATCCTCTACTCCACACTTCACTGACGAAGATTTAAGCCGCATCTCTGTTACGGCTTTTACAAATGAGAGAAGGAATATTTCACCGAGTTTGGCGATGTGAGGGTTCCCATAGGATTCAACTATGGCGTCCACATCCGGATTCTTGATGAAAGCCTCGTTAAAAAATTCGCCGAGGACGGGGTCGCTGAACATAGATTCAGTAATGATATGGCCCTGTTCCTCGAATGGTAAAAACTGCTCTATCAGATGTTGCGCAGGCGAGTACCGTACGGACAACAGGTATAAAAATCCGGTTATCCATCCAAGATTGTGATACAAATTTTTAAGGTCTTCGGTTGGCGATTTTCCGACTGTTGCTGGAGTGACTGATTTTTTCATGTAAGAACCTCCGTTGTTTTAAAAAAGATTTTTTTGAGACCCCTGAGGGCGCAAAACCAATTAGGGGCGTAAATATTAAATTTCTGATTCATCTTTTTTCCTTTTGCTTGTGCGCCAGAAGTTTTTATCTTTTTTTTAAGGGCATCTAGATCTCTCTCCCTGGCGATATCATTTTGAAGATCTTCGCTCGCATACGCTGTTAATTCTCTTGCCGATCCAATTCTGAGAATTCTCTCTCTCATCTGCCACCTCCAGTTTTTCTAGCATTTATGTCTGGCAACTTTGTTGTCGATATATATAAGATAATAGGTCAGAATTATTATGTAAATCAGACGTTAACGGTTGGAATATAATTCGAACCGTTCACCAGTATTTCGAAAATGTATTTTTTTTGAGTTGTGGGCCGAAGAGCGCTCTGTTTATGATTTAAAGCAGCGCGCTTCTTAGAACTGGGTGTCGATTGGTTCTGGGGGATAATAAAAACGATGATTGAAGAACGATTCGCCTATTCTAATAAGTTCATATTTTTTTATCTACTAAACGGACATCTATTACAATTTCCTGATTCATTTGATCTTGGGTTAACGTCCCCTTGGAACCTGGCTTGCATAAGTGCTTGACATAACTTCGTAGGGTCAGTTCACTCAATTCAAGTGGTTCCACTTTCATTCCATCCCCTTTCTGCGAGTCATTGCGAAGGGTACAGGCCAAATCCTTTATGTATCGACTTTTACTCAATTGTGCCGCACGTAAATAAGGCTTTTGCTCTAATATTAACTCAGCAATTGCCTGGCATCTTGCACGAACTAGCGTCTCCTTGAGTGGACTATATCTGCCTGATTCATCAATAGCCTGTTTGGAGCGGCCCATTTCGTCCGAATCATCTTTAACCGTTACCTCAATCGTTGCGTCTGTAACGCCAGTCTTTTTATTTTTCCCATATAACTCGTCAAGTACCTGTTTCGCTTTTTGTCCTGTTTTCTGTCTGTATGTTCGGGCCCACTCAGCATATCTTATTAATTCTGGCTTTTTCTTCTCACATTCCTCTACGTCATGAAATGTAAATATTAAATATTTAAGGCAGACCGGGTCCAGAGCGTCATTGTGATCGACAAACTTAGAAAAATCCCTGTCTTCTCCGCCTTCTGATGGCCCCCATATTGCGGGTTCTCTGGAATATTTGTCATAAGCGAGCAGATCTCCTGGTCTATATCTGTATCTGTGATCGGATCTGGTGGTCGTAATGTCGTCATTCGGAGAAAATTCAAAACCGATCATAGTGTCAAAATCATTGGGATCCATCATGCCCCATCTATCCATCACTTCCTCTGCCGTCAGAAAAATGTCATCCGCACTCATTTTATGATCCCCTTTAAGAAACCGTGAATTTTCTACAGCCGCATGAAAGCGGTCATAGCGCGCAGCCAAATGGTAAGATGTTTCCGTCATGAAAGAAACTTTGTGACCCATAGCTCAATAGCTAAACACAAAGAGAGACATGCTGGACATAAGCTGCTCAGGAAGCAAGAGTAAGTCTCAGTGTATTGAACGTCCTAATTTCGAGGAGAATCGATACCTCAAATTAAGAGCCATTTTACAAACAACCTCTCCAAAAGCCTTGCTACAATAGTTATTTTTAACACGATATGGCCAAAAATAGGCAGACTTTCTGATAATCTCTCGACCGGAAGGATTCAGAAAGAAAAACTCCAGGGGGGATGCCAGCGCCAAGGTCCTTGCTCAAACAGAGGATATTGTACGTCAAGTGGCAGAACTGACATTTGTCAGAAACTTTGAAAATCAATCGTAGCAAAATGTATTTAATTAGACAGATTGAAGAAAACAGATAGGATCAAGAGCAAGGAAAAGGCTAGGACCCGTTAAAAGCCCCTGAAACAAAAAATTGACAAAAACCATAACACTCCTATCCATTGCAGGCCTAACAATAAGCAATCCAATAAATATCCATGGCGTTTAGGAAATTAGTGGATGTCCACTCGATTGCCGTGGTTAGAAAGTGCGAACAAACCAGTGTTTGGTAATTTATGACGTCGAAAGACAATAGATGTCAGGGATCTGTACGCTCAGCAATTTGTCAAATGAACCTGTCAGATAATCTTCACAAGATTTCATTCATGGTTTTGTTCATCTAAAGGGTGGGGGAAATTTTCGAAATAAATTCTGTCTTTCATACAGAATCAATAATATTGTCAACTCTCAGGAGACTAGAGCTGCCTTCGGGCCTATAATACTGACGCCGTTTACTTCTGAATTTTTTGCCAACTGAGCGGCTTTGAGAGTTTATCTCTCATCAGGATTCACAAAATCTTGGAATGGTCGGCATTAATTACAGAGGATCTACCCTATCTTTATTAGAACTTTCTGAAAGTTATTGACAAATATCCCGTAATTATATATCCTAACGTTCGGAAAGTTGTCAAATATTAATTAGCCGGTAATCAATCTTTTAAATAATACTAGACGGCGCTACTTAGATAGCAAGAGAGGTAAAGTAAATATGCCTTCAAAAGATAATGAACAAACAGATCAGCAATTGACCGAGAAAATACAAGACCAAATTGAAGACTACGTTGAAGAATATATGAGACCACTTTTTGAGAGGATAGCTACTGACGTATCCGAAAAAGTCTTTAAGGAAAAGTTTTCGCAGTTTCAGGGCCCTCAAATTGATTTATCGACTGAAACCAAAGTCAGTCCTAGTAACCCTCCTTTACCGGAAACAATTCCAGGAACCAGGAAACATGTAGTGCCGAGAGAGAAACTTTCTGGGACGGTAGACGCTGCTTTGTTAAAACTTTTTGAAGATGAAAGAAGGGAGCGAGGCTACAACGTGAGCCGAATGCTTGACGTAGTGTTGTGGAACTATTTCACAATAACAAAACCTAAACAAACCAGACCAGTATCTGGCGGTCCCGAAGTTTCGCCAGAGGCAGAATAATGACTTGGAGACAGATCTCATATTTCTGAGGTTTCAACCAAAGAAAATAACAAGGATTCATTCGCCGAAATAATGAAGAGAGGTCCTGAATGTACAGTAAAGAGTTGATTTTGAGTCCATACCCAAACATTGAAGATTCTATTGTGACCTCAACTAATTTCCAGGCTGACGAACTTCTTCAGGCTTTCTTTTCAGGAAAATCTCCTAAAACAATAGAAGCATATAAAAGAGATTTGGATGACTTCAGGCAGTTTTTGGAAGCTTCCGATATGAATGATGTCGCTAAAATCCTTTTCTCTGATGGCGCTCATAAAGCTAATTTCATTGCGTTGAAGTTCAGAACCTTCCTATCGGAACAAAGGAGACTCCAGCCCACAAGTGTTAATAGAAAACTGGCGGCGATCCGGAGCCTCGTTGATATGGCGAACACATTAGGGATCATCACTTGGAAAATTCGGATTAAGAATCAGAAAATCGTTTCCTCATTACATGATACTGCGGGTCCTGGTAAAACAGGTGTTCAGATGCTTCGCGACGAAAGCGCGAAGCGAACCGATCCAAAGGGACTACGGGACCGGGCTATTCTGCATTTACTATCTGATTTGGCTCTACGTCGCGCTGAGATTGTAGGGTTGGACCTCGAAGATATTAACCTGGTAACAGGGACCTTACGGGTACTTGGAAAAGCCCGGTTACAAAAGGAGACTCTTTCTCTTCCAAAGAGTACAACAAAGATTCTACAAGAATGGATCGTAGCCAGAGGTGATTTTGAAGGTCCATTGTTTCTGAATTTTCATCATAATGATAATGTCCGAGGCAAGCGCCTGACGTCTGATGGTTTGTATTATATTATCAAGAATCTAGGAAAGAAAACCGGACAAAAGGTTCGACCTCATGGACTTAGGCACACAGCGATAACAGAAGCGGTGCGCAAGACTCAGGCTATTGGGATGGATCTGACAAAGGTGTTGAAATTTTCACGCCATAAACACCTCAACACACTTCAGGTATATATTGACGCAGTGGAAGGCGCACAGGGTGAGATAGCGGAACTGGTCGCCGCAGATTGATCGTCAATAAACTGACTTACTAACGAAAATCAGCATTATCGTTAGTAAATAACGTTAAATTTGTTATAAAAATTACCTTCTCAATTTAAACAACTCATTGTTAGGAATCTATCTGTCTGGAGTAGTGGTGTACCGAGATAGACAGGTTTTTAATAATTTCGAGATAGCCGCCCGCCCAAGATTTCTTGAGATTTTTCAATCAACACGGCTTTACTGGATTTTCGGATCTTGCAACAGAATTTTTGGAGCGCTGTAGAGTCACTCACTTAATCGGGATCTCCTTTGACTCATATCTCAAGGTCTTCCATTGAGACGGTAAAAAAATCATTCTTGATCGTCAGTCGCCCAATGCTGGATTTAGAACTCCTGAACGCTTGAATCATTCTCAAAGGCTTTATCTTTGCTGTTATTTCTTCGGCTCTATCAAGAAGCTGCTTTTTCCATTGAACTATTTGATTCAGATGTACTTAAAATAATTTGACTCGGGGGAGAGCAGAGTTGGGTAAAGAAATGACGACGCGGAGTGCAGATCCTGTAGTAGCAAGCCAGAGTAGAAAGGGAGTCGGATCTACGTATGGTCCACCAGAATCTAATTCCAGGGTTATTCTCGCAATTTATTCATAGGTCTCACATCGAGAGTGGAGAAGAGAGAAGCAATGTAGTCATTGCTTGCAACGTCGCAGTCTCTGAATTTGCTGCTTGTATATTCGATCGGCTCACTGTCCTCGCTCCTGCTGTCCTCATCTTCATCCGCGTGACATCTGATGGTGTTGATCTCTTCGTTTAGATCGACACCTGCTATTACAGCGAACCATTCTAAAGCCTCCGCCTCTTCTCGAAGGGCGTCCGAATCAAGACCGTGATAGCCGTAAGCGACTTTATCAGCGACTTCTTTTAAGAAGCCTTGAATTGTTTCAAAGTCTTTGGCACTAAACAGTTCCGGGTTCGCCTCGATGATCCGGCATAATGGCCATAGGTCATCCGTCCAAACTGGCGTGGTCATCAGGAACTGTTTGCCGACCTTCACAAAATCTACCAAAGTGTCTGGAACGCTCTCTCTTATACTCCTTGTTTGCTCGATTAGCTGGCCAACCCCATTCCTGTCTCCCATGCCCTTCTGTAGCCGGTGACTCACCTCCTGCACAACGTCTATCAGCAACGGGAGGAATATGGTGAAAGAATCGGCTATGAGTCCAGCTACATCCGCTGCTCTTTCTTCAATTGGTATAGGCCATCTGTCTTTGCGCCGATCTCCTCGTGTCCCTACCACGTTCATGAGGCGACATGTGCCAGAATAAAGAAGATTTCGCATGAGTAATACGGACAATTCCGGCTCTGTTTTAAAGAGCTGAATGAATGTATGTCGACCTGAGTCAGAACCTTGCCAGCTCCATAATCGGCGGAACTGCTCGAAGTATGCGACTGATCTAGCCAGAATCACCATCTCTGGTGCACTTGTGCACAGGTACTCCTTAAGAAAGTCGGCTACTGATGGATTCTGATATTGTACGAGAAAGTCTTGGCCCTCCTTATCGACAACAAGGAAGTCTCCCGAAAGCTCCTTCAGCGCAGAACGGACATCTTGTGGTCCGATGGTGGCGTGATACTGTCTGGCATACGCCAAATTGTAGGAATAGAAGGCTTTCTCCAAGTCGCTGAGTAATACCTGCGAAGGCATGCTTGCCAATACAACCAGAAGGTTGCGCGACGCCTGGGACAAGTGATTCCGGAAAGCATGGTCCCAGATAGCCAATGGATTCCGCATGCTGGTGAGAAAAAAAGTCACATATTCAGTAGGTTCCACGTCACGAATTCGCGCATGTTCCGTCATGAGTTGGACTATTCTCGGGCTGTAATTGCCATGATCAATGATGCGAAGGTAATTTCTGTCGGCGAGCATCGCTAAGCGATAATCTTTAGGGAGATCAGAGAAGTAAATATGGTTGTACAGAATCCAGGCTCGATTTAAACGTGTGTACTTTGCCAAGTCTATAATATACTTCTGGTCGTCAAGGCCTTCTCGGTCAAGCCTCTCGTATTGTTGCCGTGCCTGCTTGAGGATGTATTCGCGGGTGGTTAATATCAATTTGGCTCCAGATGAGCGGCGCACATATCGAATAAAATCTATGAGTCGCTGATCTTCATTCTTGTGTAATTTGTCGCGAAAACTAGTCTGCCCCAAGAAATCATCGTAATAGAACACTCTCTTTAATTCTGACCTACTTACGGCCCATGCTTCCGAAATGTTCTCAATGATCTTAACCAATTCATATCCGGACCTACTATAGTGAAGCACAAGCATCTCTGCTAGAACCGTCTTTCCTATGCCCGGCATCCCCGCAATGATGCAGAAGTTGTGTGTTTCCAGAATCCTGATCGCCTCTTCCAAGCTCCCATTCTGAACATACAGCTTCGCGTGTTCGTGTATTCGATCAATTTCGAATTTGGAGAAATTGTGAATTTGTGAATGCAAAACCTCTTGTAGAATCGGAAGGCTGAACAGCCAGAGCTTCATTGTCTGGCGTTCTATGTGCGGATATTTCCTCAGGAGGTTGTTTATATCGTCCTTCCCCAGAACGTCACACGAGGATTTTACACAAGCTGAAAACAATTTTTTAATCTTGTCTTTTTGCGGTGGGTTTAGTCCGACGGATGTGGCCACGATATAGCGATCTGGTCTAAGTAATTTAACCTTTGGTAGTTCATTTTTGGACAAGTCACGATATAATTGCGTATATCCAGATCCAACGTAATGCTTGCACTGGACAATGAGGGTGTGTGTTCTGTCCGGACAGTATCGGAAATCAATGCCACTATCCTTTCCGGCTTTGAAGGATTCAAGGGTTACTGCCAACTCTTCCTGCAGCAGATCACGCACTAATCTCTCGAAATCTATCGGTGATAACGTATGAAAGTCATATTGGTGCATAAGTTTCTCAAGAATAGCTCGGTTTGTTCAGTAGTTCATTCGCTATGCCAAGGAATGGTTTATGGTTTGGGATGATCGGAAGCGACCTGCAAGTGCAACCTGTCCGTTCAAAGCGCTACCACTAAATGTCACAGCATCAAGCCACTGTCAGAATCTTGGAGTCAGAAAGGTCCTTTTCCGTCTATATTCCTTATATTCCTATCCGAACCGAATCCGCTAATCTTTTTCTTAAAAAAAACCCATTGCAACAAATTCCAAGAATGAGAATCAGAAAAGACATGATCAGCCCAATAGTTGCGGAATCCGAAATAGCCCCAGTTCCATCTCAAAACCTGATTAAATATTCAACATTCACAACTGTAACGGATGTCATTACCCACAACCTTTTTAAATTTAGCTGATATAATTATCCTGTTAATTAGCTATCTTAACAAATATATATCTGATTGAATCTCTAATTACTTCATAAGGAATACCAAAAAGCTTGACAACATATTAATAAGATGTTTATTTACGTTATAGCAACAAACCAAACCTAATCCTTCCTTTGGCCCGTTACCAGACGGGCCAAAACTTTTATAGAGTATAGCAATTAATGGTCATTCGCGAATTTGCTATCCCAGGTCGACGGTACGCGATTTCCTGTTGGCGGCTCTATATCCCAATGATTTAATCCCAATCCGCGCGTATATCGCGTTTCAGACGCAAAATACGCGAAGTCGCCGATGTGCTCTGATTGATTCTAAACACTTCTCAATATAACTGGTTAATCTGACGGAACAAAACCACGGATACTTTCTAAAGATTAACGACATATTTTTCCCTGGATGAAACCTTAGAGCGGTAAATTACTGTTTAAAAATTGAAGGACCTGATCTCCAGCAGGGAAGGGTAGGTATTCCAGGAACAAAACCGTTACTACAACCACGTATACAAAAAGCATTTTCTAGAAAACAACGCGAAAACTGTGACTTGAACTCTGGGCAATGTGCCAGATACGAAGAAATCAAAAAGAGTAGAGCCCTTGCTTAAAATTATTATGAGATTTTTGATGAAGGCAGAGCACTATTCCCAAAAGAATTGGGGGAGTAAAAAAAATAGAATCCAATTGAACCGACTGAGGTTGATAATCTTGTGTGTTTTGAAATTGAATCATTTTGATTCATTGAAAAATATGTCATTTCTCAAGCGCCCGGTGGAAATTACGTACATTGAGTCGGATCCTGTAAATTCTGATGTTACTCTCTATCCTCCAGGAAGACTGCCAAAGAATTCAACTTGAAAAAATGAGAAGTAATTTAAGCAGAAATCTTATTGATTAAATGGAAAAATAAAAACAAAAGAAGAAGAAATAAAAGAAGAAGAAGAAGAATAAGATTGCACGGGGTTGCCTCCAAGGTAGGGGTACCTCTACCTCCGAGGCAGGAGTACCACCACCTTGAAGAAGGGGGGTAGTAATTATTGCCATCGTTCTGATTTTTCAAAATTGGCAATGGCACTAAAACTTCAACCGTAGAACGACATCCATCGGCCCCGACCTGTTATTTTCCATGGATAGAAACCTGCTAGAAATGATTCCTGGTCAATCTGCACTCTCAGTATAAACAATGGATCAGCTTGCTCGGTAGGCTTGGCTGTAAGCTAGTGAATATCGAACTATCCGGCTTGATGGCGAACTGGCATATTTGAACATTCCTAGCGTCTGGAACAATGATCATAGGTGTCCCCATCGCTTTCACAAGACGTTAAAAAATCCATCAATTTGCAGAGGCGCTTTGTAGGTCTAATAGACAGTATTGTTCTGGAAGTGCAGAAGCCAACTATCAAGCCTATTTACTTCCGTAGTAGTGTGCGGCGTAAATAGCTATTGAAAAAAGGTCCTCTATTTTTTAGGTCCTGATAATTTTTTGAGAAAATCTACCTTGTGAAATCCGGTAGATATATCATCTTGAATTTCAATTAAAATCACCGAACCTACCAAATCGCGAAGAATGTCATGGATTTCGTTTAAATGACCCAAAGTAATCCCGAGTATTCTTAAATCATCTTTCAAATAGGCAAATCCTTTGTTCAGCAATGGTGAGAATTTCATTGTATGCCCTAATTCCCCTGATGGCATTTCCCCCTCAAAGAACCATTTGACTTGCCTGTTATTATTTTTTGAGTAGGAGACTTCCGCACTGATGAGGCGTGCCTTATAAATTCCACTCGGTAAAGCCCCGGCATATCCTGATTCTGAAGACTGATAACTTTCGTCTAAATCGCTTAAATCAATTGGCATGGTATTGCCCTCCGTTTTTAATAATTTTGTTTTGTGTTGTTAAGAAACTCTGAATTTTCAGGTGGATATTTTGTAGATTCTGAACCTTCAAAAGATTGGACCAACCGATATCGTATCTCTTGCGAAACACTACGTTCTTGTTTAGCGGCGCATTCCTCTAATTCCAGTAATAATTGAACTGGTAAACGCACAGCCACTCCAGGCCCTAATTCTGATTTTACGCGAGTCACAACCAACATCTCCTCCGGACAAAAAATCCTTCTATGAGAAAGACAAGTGGCAGAACTTTTTTTCGTACTGTGTGGTTTTGTTACGTAATTGATTGATAGACGAAAGGATTTGTTGACTGCTTGATCTAAATGCGACTGGGAATATTTGTGAGAATTGTGATAATCTGCTTGCCATTTTCTAATTAAGGTTTATATTCCCACCGTCGATTAGCGCCGATTTGTTTACGGCTTGCGGGCGCTCTAAAAATACAGCTAAAGAGTTGCGAGAGCAGGAATATGCCGTCTCAACTTTAAGCTGGACGGTTTTTTTGTTTTCAGGGTTTGGAACCAACGACATATTATTAAAAGTGTCATTTCAAGGTTCAAATGATTGCGGAAAGGAAAATTTAAGACAATGAAATGAGCCCTATCTATATAGGGATTCGAACAGCAACAAAAAATGATTTAAGCGCCGATTTGACTAAACAGCTTGCGGGCGCACAACAAAATTCGGCTAAAGCGTGAACTTACCGGTTTCACCTTTTGCCGACATCTCAACTTCAGAGAGGAGGCGGCAAATGAACAAACATCTCAGATATCTCATCTATCGGCACAGAGCTTTAAAGGGGCTCAACTTCGGTCAACTCGCCGAATTATCGGGTTACAGGAACAGGTCAAAATGGGCGATCAAAATCTACAATTTTGAGAGGGAAGGGGTAGGAGATGACGAAATGGTCAGTAAAGTGATTCAGGCTTTGGAAATTGACCATCAGGAAGTTCAAGAAGCGATTCAGAAAGATTACATGATTTGGGAGAAATGGGCCAATGAGCCAGTTCCAATGCAAATGCTTATAAGAATCACCGGCGTCATCATCGTGATTCGCCATATGCCACCGGAGATCACGTCACGGGAAGCAGCCATAGAGTATGCCCAGAATTACGCCAAGGAAAATGATATTCGAGTCTGCCTAGTTCTTTCGCGACGAGAATCGGCCTGGATCGCTGCGGATGGCCACATGAGCATATCGCAGACAAAACCAGGCGTGCCAAATATTCCATTTGCAAGTGTGGGTGGAAAGCAATTTCTGTTTAACAGTAGCCAAGACTCATTCCCGTTTACTGTATTAAAGAGTTGACTTGGCCAGTGGTGATTATGGGATCTCATATAAAGATAATCATCCCAAAAAAGGAACGGACACATATCGTCCTATGGAACGATCAGGAAATACAACTATTGCAGCTAGTTTTTGGAATGTTCTCCACTGAGATTTGGACAAAGGAGATTCAAATGGGACTCATGAAAGCTAACCGTACCGTAAAACCATCAACTGGTTCGGGAGTCGACGTTTCCGATAATTCGTACGCTTTTCTTCAGAAAAAAATGATGACGTACATGGACCGATTACTAAACGCGAACCTTAATCTCGACAGGGAAGCTTTTGAAATTCTCTACTGGCTGTTAAATCATGATTTTGCCAATGATTATGTCCAAACAATCAAAGACTTAATCCCGGAACAAAAGAGACCAAAAGACGATGACATAGATAGCTATATTGAAGAAGCGTGGGACTTTGCCCAGATATGTTTCGACATCATCAAGTTACTTTCCAAAGAATCACGACATCGGGCACGCATTGCCGCCAGAAGGCTACTGAAAGACCAAACCAATGAGTTGCGCTACGAAGGATCAACAACCATTGAGCAGAATATCCAGGAATTTCAGAAGATGTTCCATCTTGATGAGACTGAAACCGAATTGTGTCTCTTTCTGTTCATGATAGCCAACTGGAACGAATTTCAGATGTTCTTCGAGAACCATCTCCAGTGCAACCGATATCAGGGGAGAAGATGGCTTGCTGTGGTCTTGAATTGCAGAGAAGCCCAATTAGTAAAGGCCCTCAATGGAAAACTGGATCAAATTGGAATCCTGGATAAGGATAATTATAGAGGTGGTTTCGAATTGAAGCAGGTGTTCGGGCAACAGTTACAGGATCTTAGTCCTGGCGAGTTCAGGACCCAGTTCACCAAACCGGTCAAATGTGACCCTATCCCTCTTGACGCCCATATGGTAGACAAAAAAATCACCAAAAACATTCTAACCAAGCTCTCCTACAAACCGGAGACATCAACACATGTTTTGCTATATGGGCCTCCCGGAACTGGAAAAACAACTTACGCCCACGGTATTGCCGATAAGCTGGGGTTAACCTGTTACCAATTGGATCATGGGGGGAAGGACAGCACGTTTTCGCGTAGAGCAGCAATAACGGCTTCTGTCAACATGGTTAGCGAAACGGACAAATCACTGCTGATAGCTGATGACTGTGATTCAATCCTGAACACTAGAAGCGCATGGTCCTTTCTCGGTGAAACTCCTGACAAACCTTGGCTCCAGGAAATTCTAGAAAAACCGGGAGTCAGGATGATCTGGATAGTAAATTCAGTGGAAAACATCGAGGAGTCAGTTGCCCGCCGGTTTTCATTTAGCGTGAATTTCAAACCATTTAATGGACAGCAACGTATTCAACTCTGGCAAAACATCGTTCGAAAACACAAGGTCAAGCGTTTCTTGAAGAACTCTGAAATTGAAGAGCTCTCGAACCGATTTGAAGTGAGCGCTGGTGTAATAGATCAGGCGATACGTAAGGTTTCGGAATCAAAAAAACACTGTGACGAGGATTTGAAGGAATCGATCGTGTTGGCTCTGGAATCGCATATTAGTCTTAGTAAAGGCGGTCACAGTCCAAGGAACAGAAACTCTGATCCCAGGAATTTTACGTTGGATGGCCTCAATCTTTCGGGGACCGACCCGCATGACTTGTTGGAAGAGCTAAAGGCCTACAACGATTTCAGTAAGCAACCAAACTCACTTGATCCGGTTTCTATGTCACTCCTTTTCCACGGATCTCCAGGTACTGGTAAGAGCGCTTTGGCTCGATACATTGCAGCTCATCTCGATAAGGAAATAGTGTTCAAGAGAGCTAGTGATGTTTTCTCAAAATGGGTGGGTGACACTGAAAAGAACATTCGGGAAGCTTATGAAGAAGCCAATTCCAAGCAGGCAGTGCTGATATTCGATGAGGCTGATTCGCTAATATTCAACCGAGATAGGGCTCAACATTCCTGGGAATTAAGTTTTACGAATGAGTTTTTGACATGGATGGATGAAGTGTACCCTTCTGTCTAGACAAAAAATTGATCCTCTGAAGGTGGAAAAGTACCGTCGGTTACTGAGTCAATAGTGTCTGAGCTTTTGCCGTGAGCGCCTCTTTTGCTATAAACTTGATATGGGGTTTGGTACTTGAGGGCCTGATGTAGCCGCTCCTGGTTATAAAACCTAAAGTAGGGAGATAGACTTCCTCATATTTTACGGAACGCCAGAGACGTTCCACAAAGATGTTATCATATACCCGTCCTCGGCCGTCCATACTAATCATGATTCCCTGGGCCTCCAACAGTCCCCGGAAGTCTTGT
>JAMCYH010000137.1 GCA_023474025.1 Deltaproteobacteria bacterium | reverse complement strand
GAACGCCCCTGCATTCTTGTGAATTCGTCTAATAACGGGGTTATCATTTGCTGATCGAATTCAGAGTCATCCTGATCCCCAAGATAACAATGTGCGCAGGATAGGTTACATTTACGTGTTACCAGCCATTCGAGATAACGCAGTGATGGTATGGGAGATTTGACCAGATCAATGCGCCTTCTCTTTTTTTCTCTTGAAATGGTTAAGAGTTCCTCTACAATGCAAAACTCAAGGAACTCCCTATCAGGAGCAAGACTGGCTAGAGTTGAGGACCCATCACATTTACTCAAGAAATCAAGAGCGTCTTCATTTATTTCATAGAGCTCGTCCCGCGTCATGTGATAGATGAAGTCTGTTTCGAGCCTTTTTATGGAAGTGTTTCTGGATAGAGAGACGTAGCTATCGTCTCCGAGGTCCTTCATGTTTGCCAGCCTCAAATCCGATTCGTGAATTTCCCCCCGTTTCAATAGATCGGATATGAAAACAAGGCCCCCACATGGCGGACAACCTTCAGGGGGTTTGTCCGATGTGAAATCGCAATCCTGAATGTAAAAGGGGCAAAACGCACAGATTTGAGTTAAAAGAAACTGCTTTTTGAAGCTAGAATCAAAGGCCCCAGATAGCGGTTTCATACGCCACTGAGGCCTTTCTTCTGTGAGGATTTGGGCCAGATTATAGCACCTGCACCTTTGCTCCTCGTTTTTGTCGGGTTTATAGTAAAAACAGTAGTTTTTACACAGCCAGTCTTCCGGTCGCTCTGTGTTTATAGCCATAAAATAAATGACTTATCAAAATGCGGTTAAACCGTCACACTAGCAAGAGCTTTTACACTTGCAAAGACCCTTCGATACCTTTTCAACTTTCTTGATTTTCATGATGCGCTCCTACAGTTTTTTTAAGATCTGTAACAAATCTAGCAACGGCCAACATCCCAGTCAATTGAAATAGGTTATAAATTACTAAAATAATTAATTAAATTGCACGTATAATTAAAACATGCTATTATGACCATACATTTCTCGATGTCATAACATTTTGTATCACGCGTCTGCTCAACGTAATACGTGGCGCGTCACAACTTCTTGAGAAGCTGGTTCGCTCCTGTAAGCATCGGATCCCAAACAGGCGAGAAAGGTGGGGCATAAGCCAAATCGCAGTGAGAAAACTGTGCCACCGTCATGCCTGCGTGAAGAGCAACCGCGATTGAGTCAATTCGATGAGCAACTCCTTCTTTACCCACCATAGACGCTCCAAGCAATTTACCACTTCTCCTGTCAGCAACAAGATTCACGTAAATAGTTTGGTTTCCGGGATGCGAGTGCGCACGAGAACGGCTTTTGATAGTCTCCTGTACAACATCATAACCTTCGGATAAAGCTTCTTCAAAACTAAGTCCAGTTCTGGCAACTTCAAGATCCAGCACCTTAAACACCGCTGTACCGAGTATTCCAGGGATCTCTACGCTTCCACCAGTAACATTGTCGGCAACGGCCCAGCCGGCGCGGTTCGCTCTTAGAGCTAACGGTATCCAGACTCTCTTTCCCGTAATTACGTGGAAAGCGTCAGCGCAGTCACCTGCTGAAAAGATGTCGGGATCGGAGGTTCTTAAACCTCTGTCCACTGCCACTGAATTCTTGGGGCCCAATTCCAGACCCGCATCAGCCGCAAATTCCGAATTAGGAATGACACCCATGCTAAGAAGGACCAGGCCCGAATTCACAGAAGCGTCGGTGGTTTCTGTCAATAAACCAGCCCCATCCTGTTTAATCGACTTTATTCCTACACCGAGGGAAAATTCTATTCCCTTCTCGGACAGTTCCTTTTTCACAACCTCCGCCATTTCCTCAGGCAAGAATGGCAATAGCCTATTACTCAAGTCTATCATGGCAACCGATATGCCTATGGAATGAAATGCTTCAGCCATCTCCAATCCGATGTACCCCATACCAACAACCAAGACTTTTCGCACCGGAGAATTTTCAAGAAAATTCTTTATTATCCTGCCGTCCTGAAGAGACTTTAGCACCACGACACCAGCAAGGTCTAAACCTGATATTCGAGGACGAATCGGTTTGGCTCCGGAGGCTATCAGCAACTTGTCATATCCTACGTCCCCGCTCTGGCCATCTGCAGTTTGATACCCAACTTTTCTTGAGTTTCTATCTATGCTGACAACCTTGTGTCCCGTTCGTAAATCTATTCCCTGTTTCGACCTAAAAACCTCTGCTCGCCGGACAACCAGATCATCTATTACCCTATTACGGTCTCCAATATTGTAAGGCATTCCGCATGCAGAATAAGAAACGTCGTCCGTAGCCTCGAGAACTATTACATCAAGATCAGGATTGTTACGTTTAGCTTTCGAAGCTGCGCTCATGCCGGCAGCGTCACCACCAATTATGACAAATCTCATCTTTGTTTCTCCTCAACGAACTTTGTTGGATTTCATGAGACGCCCCCCACTATTGCTTTGGAAACCCTATTTTATAAGCTCTTTGAACGCTAGTTTTACGGCCTGTTCCAGGGAAATATCCGACCCAGACTTTTTTAGGACTCTCTCGGCGGTGTCTCCCGCTACTTTTTGTTTATATCCCAAATTGATCAAGGATGAAGTCAGATCCTCCTGGAGATCAGGTTTCATATTGCCAGAGTCTGAGGTCAACGTTCTGGATGGAAAAGCAGTCATCTTCTCCTTTAACTCAACGACAATTCTTTCAGCCGACTTCTTTCCTATCCCAGGAATTGAACTCAGCTTCGCGAAATCCTTCTCGCAAACCGCCTTTTTAAAACCATCGGGGGAGATACCTGAAAGTATTGTAAGTGAAGTCTTAGGACCTATCCCAGAAACTCCCAGAAGCATTTCGAAAAGGGATTTCTCTTCCTCCGTAGCGAAGCCATAGAGTTCCAGTGAATTCTCCCTAAAAGCCGTATGAATATGCAACAAAGTTTCGGTTTGACTCGGTAACGACTCAAGAGTGTTAAGGGACACAAAAACATTGTATCCTACGCCGTTGACGTCCACGATGACACGGTTGACTCCTCTGTAAATTAATGACCCTCTCAAACAGGCGATCATCTAGAGACCCTCTCTCCAAGATTTGAATGAGCGTGGAACGTAGCCATGGCTAGAGCGTCCGCCTGATCGGATAACTTCAAACCGGCAATGCCGAGTATTTTCTGAATCATGAACATGACCTGACCTTTTTCAGCGTTGCCATATCCAGTAATTCCCTGTTTTATTTCGCGAGGGCTATACTCGAATACCTCCATGCCGTGGAAAGCCCCTACTAACAGGATGACTCCCCTTACCTGTCCCAACTTGATAAGGCTTTGACTATTTACCGCATGGAATAGAGACTCGACAACCATTACCGATGGATGATATTCCAAAACAATTTGACCCAATGAATTGTAAATATTCAGCAGCTTTTCAGGCTGCGCCTTCTTGTTCCCTGATCGAATCACACCACTAGTTACGTAGATCGGAGACGAACCACTTTTTCTTACAATGCCATAACCCGTAGTAATTGTTCCTGGATCAACGCCCAGTATTAACAAAATGATAGCCTCCTAGAATTCCATATCTTCGGGTGTCGGGATAGCAGGAGACCTTAACTTTTACCATAGACTCCTTGCCTCACATTAAGCGGAAAGCTTTATCATTTCCTCCTCTGAAATATCAAAGTTCGCGTAAGCTTTTTGCAAATCATCGTGGTCATCCAGAGTGTCCATCATCTTCAACATTTGCTCCGCCTTCTTTCCTTCAAGTTTGACTGTATTCGAAGGTATCATCGTAATTTCCGCCAATTCAATCTTCCAGCCTTTGTCCTCTATGGCTTTTCGCACAGCCTCAAAATCCGTAGTGTCGGTCGTGATCTCAAAAGCGTCACCGTCGGTTTTAACATCCTGAGCGCCACTTTCCAGAGCAAGCTCCATCACTTCATCCTCTGTAAGGCCTTCTGCCGGTATCTCAACGACACCTTTCTTTTGGAAGATCCAATTTACGCAACCTGTTTCACCAAGATTACCATTGTATTTGTCAAAGATGTGTCTAATCTCGGCCACTGTCCTGTTTTTGTTATCAGTTAGGGCTTCTAGAAGAACTGCGACCCCTCCGGGGCCATAACCCTCGTATGTTATTTCTTCGTAATTTACCCCTTCTATTTCTCCGGTTCCTCTTTTAATAGCCTTTTCGATATTATCTTTGGGCATATTTGCTGTACGCGCGGCATTCAAAGCGGTTCTGAGTCTGGGGTTTCCCTCTGGATCGCCTCCGCCCATCCGGGCGGCTATTGTAATTTCCTTAATAAGCTTCGAGAAGACCTTGCCTCTCTTGGCGTCCGCTGCGCCTTTTTTGTGTTTGATGGTGCTCCACTTGTTATGGCCCGACATTCCTCTAAACCTCCGATTTGGGTTTTAATAAACAATTTTTGACATTATTTATAATATATTTGAAATTGATCTCAACTTTCGAGCGATTTTCGCGCCCTGGGCGCGCTGGACTCAAATCCATTTTACCGTTAGGATTCATTGACTATCACGAACACTGTAAAGTTTCAACGAAAGCGACTATCATTCAACCATTCAGATACATTTAACCGGTGTTCGATTTTGATTGTGAAGTGTCCACAAAAATATGCCCGTCTTGACCTTAATAAATCAGGATCTGATCGAGAGATACGCCAAGAGAAAATCTTATGAACACGAATAGAATTATTTCAGGCAGTCTCGTTACCGAGACAGAAGATATTGAAATAGACCTTAGGCCCAAAAGACTTCAAGATTACATAGGACAAGAAAGGCTGAAAGAAAATCTTTCGGTTTTCATAGAAGCGGCGTCCAAAAGATGTGAATCCTTGGACCACATACTATTTCACGGTCCTCCCGGCTTGGGTAAAACGACCCTTGCCAATATTATCGCCCATGAAATGGGCTCTCAAATCCGGACAACGTCTGGCCCAATAATCGAAAAGGCAGGAGACCTCGCCGCAATACTTACCAATCTGGAAAAAGGTGATGTGTTATTCATTGATGAAATTCACAGACTTTCCGCATCAGTGGAAGAAATTCTGTATCCTGCCATGGAGGACTTTAAGCTCGATATTATAATAGGTCAGGGACCTAGCGCCAGGACGATCAAGCTTGAACTTGCTCCGTTTACCCTGGTTGGAGCAACTACCAGAACGGGGCTTTTGTCAAATCCATTGAGAGACCGGTTCGGAATCATCTTTCATCTCGACTTTTACTCTAAGGATGAACTCAAGAAAATAGTGAAACGGTCTTCAGCGATACTGACTACAGAAATCAGCGAAGATGGAGCCATGGAAATTGCCTCCAGATCAAGAGCCACCCCGCGAGTCGCAAACAGACTTACCAAAAGGGTTAGGGACTATGCCCAGGTGCGTGGCACGGGCGTTATCGACGCAAAAACCGCTCGTCAGGCGCTTGACATGCTGGAGGTCGACGAGTTTGGTTTGGACAATATGGACAGAAAACTTCTCGAAACAATAATATTCAAATTTGAAGGCGGACCAGTAGGAATAGAGACTCTCGCTGCTGCAATTGGTGAAGAAAGTGAAACGCTTGAAGATGTGTACGAGCCATATCTTGTCAAAGAAGGTTTCATTGATCGTACACTAAGAGGAAGAGTGGCTACCAGAAAGGCCTATGACCATTTCAAGTCGGACGGAAAACCTCAACGCAAAAAGCTGTTTTAACGAACGTTGCCCAGTAAGAATTTTCCTCAACAATGTTTGAATTCATGATTTGCATATGTCCAATAAAATTCATGTCTTAAATGAAATTGTCATCAACAGAATCGCCGCAGGTGAAGTGGTAGAACGTCCCGTCTCTGTGGTTAAAGAATTAATCGAAAACGCCATCGATGCAATGGCTACCGCAATCCAACTGGATATCGAGGATGGCGGCAGGAAATTGATACGGGTAAAAGATAACGGTATCGGCATGAGTCATGATGACGCATTTCTGGCACTGGAACGACACGCCACATCTAAACTGCAGTCAGAAAAAGATTTGATAGAGGTCCAAACTATGGGGTTTCGAGGGGAAGCTCTTGCAAGTATCTCTTCTGTCTCAAGAATGCGATTCATGACAAAAGACGAATCTGATGAAGTGGGGACTCGAGTAGTCTCAGAAGGCGGGCGCATAACAAACGCTGAACCTGTGGCGATGAACCAGGGTACGATTGTGGAAGTCAGAAACATTTTTTACAATGCGCCAGTTAGGCGAAAATATCTCAAAAGCGCCGCACTGGAATCGGGATTTATACACGATCTGGTTTTAAAGATTGCTATTGCAAATCCTCTTATAGCTTTCACATTTTGCGACGATGGTAAAATTAAGGTGCAGACTACCCCGGCTCCCTCTTTGAAAGAAAGGGTATCTTCTCTTTTCCCTTCAGAAATAGTAGGGAACCTGGTTGAACTTGACTGCAGCCTCGATAGAGTCTCGTTATCCGGCTTTATAGCAAGGCCACCGTACACCCGCTCTTCCATGCGATACATCTTCACCTTTGTTAACGGCAGGCCGGTTAAAGACAGGTTGATCAACTCTTCAATAATTAAGGCGTTTGCAAACCTTGTAGAGCGCGGACGGTATCCCATAGCCATCGTTTGCATCAGGACACCGCTGGATGAAGTTGACGTTAATGTTCATCCTCAAAAAGCCGAAGTTAGATTTCTTAGGCCCGGCGTAATCTCCGGGTTGATCACTAAGGCTATAAATGAGGCCATAATCGGCAAGGATTCAAATCACCCTGTACATTTTAATGATTGGACAACACCTACTAAGTTCAATGTGAGCTTGCCTGACTACGCTTCCGATGGTGAGAGTCAACGCAAGAGTTTCCAGGTTCTCCAAGAAAATAATGGCCAAGGTTTCTCTTTTCCCCAATTGGGCTTAACTAGTCAAAGCAACCTTGGAAGCCGGCCTAAACTGACGGAACTAAGCTTCCTGGGCAGGCTACCCAATTCGTTCGTTGTCCTTCACGATGAACAGGGGCTGGTCATCCTTGATCACCATGCGGCCCACGAGAGACTTGTATTCAACCGCCTATGCAGTTCCAGCGAAAGTGATCCGCATATTGAATCCCAAGACCTGCTTGATCCTATGGTTGTTGAGCTTACCGCGCTAGAGTCCGAAACGTTGAGGGAGCACGCCGAAATTTTGAGTTCAGCCGGTTTTGTGTTGGAAGAATTCGGGCAAAATTCTTTCCTGGTTCGATCGGTCCCTTTATGGATCGAGGCAAAGAATTTGGACAATTTGTTGAAAGATTTTGTGGACACCGCTCTACAAACTGGAATCAAAGCCGATCCAGAAAGCTTGCGAAGAGATCTTTTCAGAAATCTTGCGTGCAGGGCAGCGATAAAAGGAAGCGCCAACATCAGTTCAACTGAAATCAGCAATCTGCTACTAGATCTGGAGACTACCGATGGACCGTCGGATGTATGCCCGCATGGACGTCCAATCCTGGTCCGAATCTCATTTGATGAATTGAGACGAAGACTGGGCCGGAAATAATTTTCTCAAAACCCAGCTAGTAGAGGACAAGTTTTACAGGTCTGGCAAGGTTAATATATACCCCATTAGGTGTCTGCCCGCGTGTCGTTGTGCCTACATACATTTTCAGAGTGTCGGCAAGTTTAGCCACGCTGGAATTCAGTAACCGGACGCAACCGTGTGATTGCGCTGACCCCACGCTCCAGGGGGAATCCGTTCCATGGATACGGTATGTGCCAGTATCGACCATCTTCATGCCTGGAGCCACGATATCCAGTTCAAAGTTTGTGTCATCGCTTTTTGGAGGAGGGCCAACCTGCTGCTTCTTGAAGAAGGGCATCATGCGCCCACCATAAACCGAATGACTCGGGGCCTGTCCGTATGCCCAATCTCTGTCCTGTGGGGGAATCCAGACAGGTTTGTCATCGAAAATACGCGTTATATAGAAAGATCCCTTGGGAGTTGGATATTCCGATGACCCCAACCCTGCCTTGCATGAAAAAAGTTCCGTTTTGTTACCATTGTCATCTATTCCAAAAAATTTGACGATATATTTGGCTCTTTCAACTTCTATCCGAAAATTCGAATATAGATCTACTGGATCGCCTGCCTTTTGGCCAGCCTCTTTTAAACGAGCTGCAGAATCCACAATGTCTGAGTATTCTGGTCTGGTCGAATTCGGTCCGGGACCAGTAGACGCCACCTTAACTTTCTCTTCGGCCACCGGCCTTAATGATGTCGAATCTTGCGACGACAGTTTGTCTCCAATTGATGGTTTGGATAAGGTTTTTACCGCAGACGAATGCGTAGATTTGTCGATCTCATTAACCTCAGTTGAACCGGAGGGAGTTCCAGCGGAATGTCTCGTATACATACCCCACTTGTAGCGGTGGGCCTGACTGCCCGCCGGTTGTTGATCAACTATCTCAGAGGGATCTCCAAAAGAAAGTATCCGGTCTGTAACAAGAGTATCCATGCTTGCTTCTGAAGTTGAAAGGAATGTAATCACCGACAGTGAGACAACTAAAATCAATGACCAATTCGATAAATTTGACCGTTTTGGCTTCATTCCTAAACTCCGTGTATAAGGCCCGTATTGTTTTTTCATTATAGCATTAGATCAGCCTAACTGACATACGCTCATAACATTATGAAATTATCGAAAAACATCTAAATGTCAATGGAGAAGGGCTTGAACCGAATAGTCGAAAATTAGGGCTTGAAACTTGGGCGGCTCAGGATTAATTTTGATAATGTTGAAGGTATGGCCCATATTTCCCACATTACGTGAGATTCAGTTCCAGAAGGAGCAGATATGAAGAGATTTATTAGAGCGCCTATGCAACATAATATGCGAGGCGTATCCCCCAAAAAGCAATTCGAAGGGTTGAGAGCCACCGAGCTATATTGCCCGAATTGTAAAGCATCTATGCCTGTCAGGGAACGATTGCTACTGGTTCTGCCTGAAGGTGACAAATATGAATATCTCTGCGCCCGATGTGGAGCATCCCTAGGGGACAGAATTGTTAAGGAAGCTCCGAAACCAGCTTTGATAATCTGATTTAGACAGCGAAGTCGATCACAACTATTTGGGGGGGAACCTGGCGCGTTGATGAGATTCAGCCTGGCGACTCACCACTTGATGATCGTGAGACGTCAAAAAAGTAATAAAGACCGGGAATGCCGACTATGAAGCAAATCAAAAATGACAAGATCCGTATCAATATTGTGGCCATGATTGCCGCGCTAGTGTCAAGCCCCAAAAGGCGCGGCGCCTGAATTGTAACAGCGTCAAAGATTCCTATGGAGCCTGGCGTTATCGGTACAAGGTTGGCCACAGCCCCCAGACTTGAAATTATCAAGGTAGAAACAAAAGCGAGTGGTTTACCGATTGCGATATAAATTACATAGAAAGCTAACGTTTGTAACAACGTTATCAATATTATGGACATGACTACTTTGGTCAACAGCTTCCGGTCTCTTGACAGATTAATCCAGGAATCATTTAAACGATTTAAGAAAATCAATGCCTTAGAGGAGCCAACCTCCTTGAGACGAGGTGGGAAAAGTGTCAGGTAAACACATCCAACGATGATGGCGATTGAAATTGCGGTTAACCAAGGTTCAAATATTTGAAGATGAAATTTAAGAAAAAACAGTGCGGCCAGGCTCATTACTCCACTTACCAAGCCTACTAGAATCGCAGTCCCTCCAAAAATGACGCCGAATTTGTGGTAATTTAAGTGATATTTTTTTTTTAAGTAAATGGCTAGTCCAGCAGACCCTCCGCGCATCGGAATGACCAAATTCCCAAGCATCATCCCATGGGTCACGAATATTAGTTCAAAAAAAGATAATCTTACACCGAATTTCCTGAGAAATAAATTCATCTGATAGCAGTTTAAAAGGAACCCCAAAAATAGGCAAAATCCGGCCATAATTGTTTGATAGTATGAAAATTCCCAGAGGCGCCTAAATTCGTTCCCATGAGATATCAGGTAATAGCCGACAAGAATAAAAAAAATAAAAACGACGAGTAGCCCGATTATCCACTGTCGTCGTTTTGGCAATTCATTGGCCGGAGATTTCCGGCTGGGAAACTCTGATTTCAAGTCAATCACTTCGTGGCATTTTCCTTAATAGAGATCTAAGCGGCTTCCCCATCATTGGGTTCATTCTTTTTGAGCCAAAAAGGCGCCATAAGGTTTCTCATTCTCGTAGTCGTCGTTCGAAGCCATTGGTCAGAGGGCAGCTTTCCACCAATAATCCGACTGCGAACTTCATCTATCATAGGATGTTGAGGGCATTTTGCCTTGAAATCTTGATAAACTTGAGCAAATTCTTTGAATGCGGTTTTCATTATTGTCTCCATCTGGTGTAATGATTAACTCGTTCTAATAATTTTGGACAGAAATATTTTCATTAAGTTTCAATTTATTATAATTGAAATATTATTCACAATATTAGATATGTTTAAAGTGTTATCATAAGCTTATAAAAACTGCTGGTTATCTTTTTCGTGTGTCATTTTCGAAAAAAGATGACTAATGATCTCGATCCGTTTTTATATAGTGTTAGATTAAATCAGATGAACGAAAATCCCTTTTTGAATGGTGGTTGATGATGAACAAACATATTTCATACTGGAATCCCTACCTGGAAACGCTCCCACGTGAACGACTGGAAAAGCTTCAGTTGAAGAAATTCAAACGCATATTCAAGTGGGCTTACGAGCACTCCCGTTTCCACCGGAGACTATACGATGAAGCTGATATTTATCCAGAAAAGATAAACAGTCTTGAAGACATACGTAATGTGCCTAAAGTGGAAAAAAGTTTAATGAAACCCATTCAGCGCAAAGACCCGTTTCCTTACGGAGACGCTCTTTGTGTTCCGCTGGACGATGTGACATGTTTTCGTCAGACGAGTGGAACCACAGGTCAACCCGTGTACCAACCGGATACCTGGCAGGATTGGGAATGGTGGTCGGAATGCTGGGCAACTTTTTTGTGGGCACAGGGCTATCGTTGACGAGTCTACCTCTTTCTCCCGTTTGGTTACAACGTGTTTGTGGCCTTCTGGGCGGGACATTACGCGGCAGAAAAAATTGGATGTGAAACCATACCAGGTGGCGTTCTCGATACAAGGGCACGTATCCTTAAAATTCAGGAACTCCTACCTACAGCGCTTATGGGGACCCCGACCTATATGCTCGGAATGGCCGAAATGGCACGCAAACAGATGGGTATCGATCCTGCAAAGTTGAGTGTGAACAAGATTACATGCGCTGGCGAACCAGGGGCGTTGATTACCGCCACCAAAAGACGCATTGAAGACGCTTGGGGAGCAAAAGTTTACGACCATGCAGGGGCGACAGAGATTGGCGCATGGGGTTTCGAATGCTCTTCCCAATGCGGTGGAATCCATGTTAACGAGGCCATGTTTTTAGCTGAAGTTGAAGATCTTGAAACAGGTGATCCGGTTACCAAACCTGGAGAAAGAGGTAGACTCGTCATTACGGCTTTGGACAGGCTAGCGCAACCGTGTATTCGTTTTGATTCAAAAGACATCGTGGAAATCTCCAATCAAAAATGTGACTGCGGGCGTACATACAAAATATTCCGGGGCGGTGTCATTGGAAGGGCTGATGACATTACCAAAGTTAAAGGAGTGTTGTTGGCGCCTTCTGCAATAGAAGACGTAGTTCGCTCCATGGAAGGGTTAGGCGACAATTATGAGGTTCTTGTTGAGAAAAAGGGAGACGCGGACAGCATCACTCTTAAAGTAGAGTTGGTTCCTGGATTTCCTGATGAACATATACACGAACTTGAGACGGAATTGTCTTCGCAGCTTCGTTTAAAAACAAATCTCGGGTACAATCTGGAATTCTATCCTGACAACAGCCTGCCCAGGTTTGAGGTCAAGGCAAAAAGGTTTAGGGACTTGAGAAACAAGGAGATATAAGATATGGATCACTCGGCCCCATTCGAAGAGATGCGAGAAAAAGTTCGAGATATTCATGACCTGACACAACAACTTTATACTGACTCAGCAGATTTTCCCGCTGTCAACCGTAACACCAAACGCATTCTTGCATCGCTTGAGATGCTGAGAATTAATCTAGAGGAAGCTTGATACCGTCCGGCATTCGCAAAGAGATGACAGGATCTTCGAATTAGCGCCCGTTGATTCCAACTAATTTGGGAGTCTTCTCTTGAAAGGATGTATTCACATGTCTGATCAGAGTATTTTAAAAGGTAAGAAACTGCTGTTTGTTGACGATGAGATCGACCTGCTCGAAGTCATCAAAGAACAATTTGCAGATTCAATCGTCAAAACCGCAAATGATTTTGAAAGTGGCCTGAAACTGATCAACGAAGACGTGTTTGAACTCGTAATACTTGACATCATGGGTGTTGACGGTTTTGAACTTCTCAAAGCCTGTGTCAAACATCAGTTTCCGGCAGCCATGCTTACCGCACAGGCTATAAACGTCGGAAGTATTAACAAGGCCATAAGGGAAGGCGCCGTATCGTTTTTGCCGAAAGAAGAACTGGGAAAATTGCCGGAGATTGTGGCCGAAATTCTTGAAGCCATACAACAAGGAAAAACCCACTGGGATAAATTGTTCGAGCGTCTCGGGTCATTTTTCAGGGAAAAACTTGGAGTGAGCTGGAAAGATCTTGAGACTCCATCTGTCCCGGGGTTCTATTGAACCCAATGCGACTGTCATAGGATATTTTTAAGAGACTCCTCAAAAAACTACATAGGCGAGGTAGAGAAATGAAGTGTCACTGCGAGAATCTTGTCCTCCCGAACAGCTCCGTTTCGTCTGCGTGTCTGAGAGATCTCCCCATTTTTGACAGAATCAGCGAAGAGGATTTTGAGAGATTCAGAGGTATAGGTATACAAAAGATCTTCCACGATGGAGAGACACTCTTTGTTCAGGGAAACCCAATAAATGAGATATTTGTCATAAAGGCAGGCAGAATTCGGTTAAGTAAAGTCCTTGAGGACGGAACCGAGATCACCTTGGACTTTAGGAAACCAGGGGATTTGATTGGGGAGGAGGCATTTTCTCGTCGCATCAGCTATCCGCTAACCGCATGGACAATGGAAGAGACGATGACCTGCGGTTTTCGGGTGAGGGACTTCAATCAGTTGATTCTTGACAACCCTGATCTCGGACTCAAGCTTATTAGAAGTATGAGCATGAGGATACTAACTTTGAATTCCCGGTTGGGGAGCGCAACGGCGGGAAATCTCGAAGACCGCCTATACCGCACATTGACCAGTATAGCGCTGGAACACGGGAAGAAAACTTCAACGGGCTACTCTCTTTCTTTTCCATTGACCCACGAGGAACTCAGCTATTTGGTCGGCGCTCATCGTGTCAGCATAACGAAAGCGTTGAAAAGACTCCAAAGCATCGGAAAGGTCACTAAACAGGACAACCGGTTTATCGTGTTGAATGATGCGCATGGTGAGTGAAGCTTCTCCCGCCTAAGAAGCTTTAGTGAGCGGAATTAGCATTGAGATATTTTTTCCCTCTAAAATTTTTATGAATATTGTAGCCAAGACTACAGAACAAAATCTGAACATTACGTATCCTGATTGAAAGCGTTTGGAAGGAAACACTACGGACTTTTTCAAGATGTCACTTGATTCTTTTCAGTTCGACCCTTACTTTGTTGTTGGCGTTGGGGCATTCCCAGACTT
>JAMCYH010000130.1 GCA_023474025.1 Deltaproteobacteria bacterium | reverse complement strand
TATGTCTTGTTGTTGGTGGAAGAAGAAGCGGAAAAAGTCAGTATGCGCAGACCCTTGCGGAGAATATCCCCGCACCGAGAGTTTTCGTGGCTACCTGTCCTATCCTGGACGAAGAAATGGCTGAAAGGGTTCGAAAACATAAAGAGACAAGAAAAGAATTTGACTGGACAACAATTGAAGAACCTCTGGAAGTTCCGTCGGCGATCTTGAGTACGCCAGATTCTAACGTTGTTCTCGTAGATTGCCTTACCCTGTGGATTAATAATTGGATGTATGAATTTTCGAAGATAGGGAAACAATTCTCAGAAGAAAAAATAACAGAGAAATCCAATGAACTGGTTTTAGCCTGCTTGACCCATCCAGGGAAAATAATACTGGTAACAAACGAAACAGGAATGGGAATTGTTCCCGATAATGAACAATCGCGACTGTTTCTTGATTTGGTAGGGCGGTGTAATCAAGTCGTTTCAAACGCGGCAGACCGAGTTGTTTTGACTGTCTGCGGTCAAACATTAACTATAAAAGATAACAAACTCTGATGGCCTTGAGTTGTAAACCGCGTTTCACATAGCGCGAAACGCGGTCTCAAAGTTTAACCCCAGACTAAAATTATAGAGGGAATAAGGAGGAAATACGCTGTGCAGCCATTATATCGCCTGAAGCCTTTAGTTTTCCCGTCATAAATGCCGTAACTCCGTTGAGCTTACCATTGCACAAATCCAACCAGTCCGAACCTTCCATGGTAAGAGTTACCGTAGGGCTGGCATGAACTCCACTGTTGACCTGGCAGTTCTGGTCTTTAATGACTACATTCCAGTCACCAGAATCATTCCCTGTGATATGAAATTGGAAAATGATGTCCAGGCCGGTTGCCGCTGCAGAATTAAATACTTGCGGCATTTTTTCAAAAACTTCATTTACTGTATTAAGCGCCATTTTTTATTCTCCTGTCAAATTTACGAATTTATAGGCTTTGCGCCGTTCATGAATACCTGTAGCAAACCGATGGCGATTCGTTGCTTTTGTGCTCTGCTTCTCAATGGTTGATTTTCAAGAACCATCGCAGACACAAAACTCTCAATAGCCCCCAAAAAAATATATGTCAAATATCTTGACTTTATATCTTTGCGTAAGATCTCCCTGGATTGTCCTACTACCATAATCTTCTCGGTCCTGGATAAAAAAGCTTTGAACCAATGAAGACGGGTCGGAGTCAAGTTAGCAGCGGATCTGGAAATTTCCGTTATAAAGATGTGAACTAGGTCTGGTTTTTTTTGATACTGATCAAGAAAATATGTAACAAGGGCTGCAAGCTGTTCTTCTACACTTGCCGCTTCGCTATCCCATTTTTCCATTAATTCAAAAAGACCCGTCCACCATTCCTTAAGTATGGCATCAAATAGATCCGCCTTACTTTTAAAATAGTGATAAACAAGGCCGTAGGAAATCCCAGCGGTTTGAGCAATATCGGTGATTCGGGCCTGGTGGAATCCTTTTTCTCTAAATACTCTGCACGCCGCGTCCAGGATAACAGTTTCCTTATCCTTTCTGGAGTCACTTGGATGGTGATTATTAAAATTCATAACGCGAGACTAACAATCTTTGATTGACCTGTCAATCAGTTTAATGTGTAACGTTGACTTTTAACATTTCAGGATTATAACTTAAGGCAACAGGCGAGCCCTATTTTAAGGTTTGTCCGGGATTTGAATATTCAGGTCCCGGACAAACCGTTTCTGAGTGCCGAGGAAATTATTCATCACCTCTACTTAAGCCCGATGAAGGGCTTTTTCCCCTATATCTCTTCTGAAATGCACGCCTTCCCATTTAATTCTCTCAACCCCTTCATAGGCCTTCTGGATCGCGTCTGGTATGTTTTTAGCCAGGGATGTCACCCCGAGAACCCTGCCGCCCGAGGTTATTACTCCACCCAGAGAATTGTCAGCTCCTGCTATAAAGACCTTTACCCCCGGAACTTTTTCCGCTTCTTCCAGTCCAGTTATTATATTCCCTTTCACATAAGTCCCGGGGTAACCTTGGGAAGCCATTACAACACAAACAGAAGCGTCTTCATTCCAATTGATTGTTTCTTTGCCAAGATTCCCTGTCAAGGCTGAAATCATTAAAGGAATAGGGTCAGTGTTCATCCGGACCAGTAAAGGTTGCGCTTCCGGATCACCTAATCGGACATTGAATTCGAGTACTTTCGGGTTATCTTCATGAATCATAATCCCTGCATAGAGGAACCCTACATATGGACGGCCCTCAGCCGCCATAGCCTTGATCGTAGGTAACATGATCTTGTTCATTATCTTTTCGTGCATTAAGGGAGTTACCACTGGGGCAGGAGAATATGCGCCCATCCCTCCGGTATTGGGGCCTTTGTCGTTATCGAATATGGCCTTGTGATCTTGTGAACTTGCTAAAGGAATCACCGTCACACCATCTGTAAACGCTATGAAAGACGCTTCCTCTCCTTCCAGACAATCTTCGATGATTACCTTCTGTCCCGCAATGCCGAATACTTTTCGTATCATGATCTGTTCAAGCGCCTCCAGGGCTCCTTCGCGACGCTCGCATACGAAAACTCCCTTGCCGGCGGCAAGCCCGTCCGCCTTTACAACCAAAGGAAACTTCGCGGCCTCGACATATCTGGCCGCTTCATAATAATCGTTGAAAACCTCAAATTCAGCGCTAGGTATTTCATATTTTTTCATCAACTCTTTGGCAAAAACTTTGCTTCCTTCCAGAAGAGCCGCCGCGGCGGAAGGTCCAAAAACGCTAAAACCGTTCTGAGTAAAGACATCAGCTAAACCGGCTACGAGGGGCGCCTCAGGACCAACCACTGTTAGATCCGGTTTTTCGAGCCGGACTAATTCCAGCAAACCTTTAATGTCGTCTGCAGAAACACGCACAACTCTGCATTTCGGCTCTTTTGCTATTCCAATGTTTCCCGGTGCTGCCACTAACTCGCTGACCGCATCGGACTGTGCCATCTTCCATGCCAATGCGTGTTCACGCCCCCCAGACCCAATTAGAAGAATTTTCATTCAAAGGTTTCCTCTATCAGTTATTTATTCCAGAGCCCTCTTTTTGCGTTCTGAGCTTCCTGTTCAAGTTCGATATATGGCCGGACATCAAAATCTTTCTCCTCGTGGGCTATAGTGGCCAAACCCAGCCTTATCATCCTGGCAGTTATGTCCTCACCAGAAATATAAGCGAAACCCTCTTTTGGACCGGTTTGTTTGTCCCGCTCGATTTTTATTCTTACCCATTTGTCAGTTAGTGTCTTGGTTAAAAAATCACGGGCCTCCACTTCCTCAGAGGCCGGAACATTCAATCCGATTAATCTGAATTCGATTATCTTGCCAGAACCTCTGAGTTTAAGCGTTCGACCGTCCACTATCTGCGTTACCCTCCAGAGGGGCTGGCCTCCTTCTGTTGGAGGTCGGCTTATCCAGTACAGGTACACTATCAACAGTAAAAAGAGTAAGCCTACCCCCGCCCAGAGTTTCCATTCGTTCTTCAGTTTTAATTTGGCCATTTACTCCAACCCCTCGCCTTATGCTTCGCCCTTCCGAGAAATCCTTTGAGATTCGATAGTGAATACTTCTTCCGCTTTTGCGGAATCTGGTCCTACATACCGGTGATAGAACCTTCCATCATCGGAGGCTCTCAATAAAACTGTAAAATCATCCGTTCCCAGTTTTATGAGGCGTACGAAAGAACCGTGAACTCCCTCTGTTTGTTTTATTATTTGAAACATGGGACGACTATATCACACCATCCAGTTTCTGAGAAACCCGTACTATAGGAAAAGATCCTGCCAATATTTGTTGGCAACCAAACCATATTGCCCTTTTGAAGTTTCGTGTTTTAGTTTATGTTAGTGAAATAAACATGCTTGAGGTTCAAATATTGGAGACATGGACACAGAAGTTATAATTGAAACAAGAAATCTCGGTAAAGACTATTACGACGGAGACCGCGTTATCCCTGCTCTTAAAGGAATTAACCTAAAAATATATCGGGGAGAAATAGTGGGCATAATGGGCCCATCGGGTTCAGGGAAATCGACACTCTTGTATGTCCTGGGCTTGTTACATCCTCCCACGACAGGGGTTTACCTCTTTAAGGGGCAAAACATACTGGAGTTCTCCAAAGAAGAGCAGGCACGCTTTCGTAACAGGGAATTGGGGTTCGTATTCCAGAGCTGTGACTTGCTGGCCAATTCTACGGTTTTTGAGAACATGGAACTACCCTTGATATACGCCGAAGCTGACAAGAACATTCGGAGGGGCAAAATCTTACGAGCGCTTGAACGTGTAGGTCTGTCTCATCGGGTAGACCATTGGTCTAACAGACTATCTGGAGGTGAGCGTCAAAGGGCCGCCATCGCTAGAGCTCTGGTCAACAATCCTTCCCTTATCCTTGGGGACGAACCGACTGGTCAGCTCGACCAGAAGAATACTGATATTGTCATCGAGCAGCTCAGGAATATTGCGAGACAGGGATTCACGGTAGTGCTGGTAACCCACGAAGATGAAATAGGGCGCGCTTGCGACAGAATAATTCGTATCAGAGACGGATGCCTCGTTTCTGACGGATTAGAATCCAAGTCTGTTCCCCCAACCCTTCAAAGTGGAACTGAATCCATAGTTTCAATTACTTAGCAGATTGAAACACTCGAGGCTCATCTGTGAGCATCGGCATAAAATCCATCGCAGGGTGATCCTGGTTCAGCCCATACATCCGCAGGAAGATTGGGCTGCATCTGTATTCAGAGGATAACTCATTGAGATGGATTCCTGATCGATTTTAATTAACCCATTGGACTCAAGTGTACTAAGAATCTCCTTACAATTCTGCCAATCAGTGGCCAAATAGATTGGCAACATTGTTTTGTAGTCACCTAGACGCTTTTGAGCGTCGAGAGCGTACAGGGTCATCAAAACCTGTTTATGTATAAGATCCAGACCTGGCTTAGCCATCAACTCCTGGAACATTTCATTCCCTATAATTATATCACCTACGCTAGTAGTGCACATTTTCAAACTCCCATTCGTGAGTCATTTCTATCAACCACTTTTACATTTAATCATGTCCCTGGAGTTTGCAAACTGTTGGTTCGCAGGGCTTGAGCGTCATACGCAAAATCCTGAAATTCTCGGTAACTCTCCGGGGTTCCTATATCAAAAAATGGACCTTCCTGTTCTAGGCCAAACATTTTACGGCCGCTCGCAATTTTCGGGAAAATGTCAGTTTCCATCGAAAACTTACATTTGGCGGGCAATCCATTTATAAACAATCGTGACACCAGTGAGACACCAGCGTTAATCAAACCTGGTTTACCTGGAATGGAATTCTTTTCATGAAATTTCGTCACAACCCCGTCCTGATCCACATTGACCGAGCCGTACCTGCTCACATCAAAAGTTCTAAACGTCGAAATTGTGACCTGGGCGTTTTTGCTTGTGTGGAATTTATAGAGCTCATCTATTTTAACATCCAGGTAGGTGTCGCCATTTACAATCAAAGTCGGGTCTGTCGCGAACCTTTCCGCGTTTTTTACTGCGCCGCCCGTTCCTAACCGCTTGGCTTCGTGCGAGAACTGAATCTCCAGATTTTCGAACCTGCGATTGTTGAAATATTGCTCTATTGAATCAGCTTTGTATCCTACGAGCATGACAAATTTTCCAACACCTTTAGAAGCAAGAAGACGGACCAATATTTCAAGGAACGGCTGCCCCTGAACATCCGCCATGGGTTTCGGTCTATCGGAAACTACGGAGCGAAGCCTTTTGCCCAGCCCTCCAGCCAGAATAAACGCTACGAATTCGAACCTAACTTTTGACATGAAGAACACTGTATCAAAAAATCCTTACCTTGGTTCGATTTTCCCACAGGAACAATCGGGATTTGGTTCGACAGGAACGACGTGAAACTGATTTTTCCAGACGTCCATGACAAGTATACCTGGGATTGTGTTCCCAATATCTCCTACCAAAATCTTGAAAATTTCAGTCACCTGAATTGAAGCCACTAAAGACGCTACCGATGAAAGAACGCCAACAGTTGCCGCGCGAGCATGTCCAACTATACTTGATGGCTCCGGCCATATACATCTCAGACATGGGGTCCGCCCAGGAATGATGGTCATTACGTTACCCACAGTTTCGACAGCGCCTCCGAATATATAGGGTATACTTCGTGCCATAATTGCGTCGTTTACGATGAACCTGGTTTCAGAATTGTCCAGCGCATCCACGACAAGATCAATTCCATCTAACAGGTTAAACACGTTGTTCTTTTCTATTTCTTGATTTACTGCCTCAACTTCAATGTTAGACGCCATTGAAAGGAGGTGGGAACGCGCCGCTACAGCTTTAGATAATCCCGAATAAACATCCTCTTCATTGTAAAGTATTTGTCGATGGAGATTGTGTAGCTCTGGGGAGTCCTTATCAACTATTCTCAGGAAACCAACTCCCGCCCTGGCCAACAGTATCGAAATTGTGGAACCCAACGCTCCCAGTCCTGCTACAAGCACACTGGCATTACGGATTTTATCCTGTCCTTCCTGGCCGATAACCTCTAAAAGGACGTGTCTGCTATAACGGTTTGGAACGTCCAGCATGAACTCCTCGGAAAGACAACGGAAATATCACAAAACTCAAAAGGGAACATCCCACTCGGCAGAAATTAATCAATCATAATAAGCATGTCAACGTCAAAGCAGACCCGCCGTAGTCAAAGCGGGATTGAGTCCTGAAGCCGGATCAGCTTTTACTATGATGTCAGGTACTTGTACAAAAAACAGACCTTGCCGGATAGATTTTGGGAAAAACCTGTGCTATAAAATGCTCAGCCAAAAATTTGCGAGATCCCTCAATATGAGATCCCATTCCCGAATATTAATTCTGCTTTTTTTAGTTTTTGTAGGGTTTAGCCCTTTTAACTCAGTAGAGCCGCAGGATTTCCCCTACTTAGCCCCAGCAGCCCCGGAATTGGACAACGCTGGTTCTCCACTAAAAGGGCCAAGCAAGTCTGGGACACAGACCGGGATTGGTCCTAAAATAGCTCCCTTTGAACCTGAAACACTTAAAAATTTCGGTTTCGGAGCTTCGAACCAAGCGTCTGAAGAACGGGCCGCAGCGAATCCCCCAACTCGCTCCAACCATCGCCCCACAGCCCCCGCAAACGGTTCGCCAAAGCCACCTATGAGGCAGGAACCTCAAGACATGTCTACTGCGCGCCGAGACGCTCCGGTCAAGCAACCCCGAACAGTCGACTGTTCGCAGTATCCAATGCTGATAGCCAATGCCCGCTCCCAGGCGGAGATGCAGATAACGGCTAGATACTACCTTACTTGTCTATTGCAGCAGGGTTGGCTAATGGAAAATGCCAAGGCTCAAGTAATCCAAACAATTGAATCCGTTACAAGAGGCGCTCGCTAATTCTTATAACAATCCTCAGTTATCTGAAGCGCGTCCGTTTCATTTTAAAGTTGATCCAGATGTAATATGTGGTAATACCGACCAGGATGAGCCAAACCAGGATGAGGCCGGCAAGTTCCCTCTGGTTGAATATGCCGGTCCAAAGAAACCATATGATCCCGGCTGTCCAGATAAGAATCCATAACAGTCCATAATATGGACTCTTTATTTTTTTCATTCAGAAATTCCTCAGTGGGCAACGTTTATTTTTAAGATTATAACTTTTCCCGAATTTAAGTTCTCTGTCTTGTGGTATTTATTTATCACAGTTTATTACTATAGATGGTGGTTAATCTAAAGGTCAATCCAGCGTACGCCAAAACGTGCGGATTTATAACGATCGGCTAAAGCCACATACAGGTATGGAGTTAAAGTGAGTCTCATTTTTATCAATATTAATCATGACGTCGGATATGAATCTTCTGAAAGCATTCCAATTTCCCTTGGATATATACTGGCTTTTGCGGAGAAGAACGGGTTCAAAGGGATAATCCTTGATGATCTTCAGGACCGTCCACTAAGTTTGACGGAACTGGAATCATGGATAAACAAAATTAAACCGACATTAATCGGTTTCACTGCTTATCAAAGCACAATGGAGCGTATCAGGTTTTACTCGCGCTTTATTAAGTCGAAATATCGGGAAATCGTCGTAGTTTTAGGTGGACCTCAAATTGTTGGCATGCCCTTAAGCGCGCTTGAAAGCCTACCGGACATCGACGCTCTGGTCCACGGTGAAGGTGAAATTGTGTTTCTGGATCTTATAAAGTCGGTTGAAAATCGCGAATCACTGACCAGTGTCGCTGGTTTAAGCTGTAGAGAACAGGGATCCATTTTTCGCAATGAAAATTTGCCGGTGTTACCCGATGATCTGGATACATATCCGTCTCCTTATCTTGATGGGATACTGAACCTCCAGGGCAAAGACACCGCTATACTGTTTTCTTCAAGGGGATGTAGACACAATTGTCTTTTCTGCATAACTCCGAGTGTTTGCAAGGGGCGTCTTCGCTATCATTCTGTCGAGCGAGTTTTACAGGAAATGGAATTCCTTAACCGGCAGGGAATCAAAAGATTTTGGTTTGCTGATCCTAACTTTACTGAAAACAGAGATCGCACTTTCGAAATTCTTAAAAGGAAAAAGCAACAGGGGATTGAGACGCCGTTCTGGTTGCAAACTCGCTCCGATCTTGTTGATGAAGAACTGTTGAAGGCTTTGAAGGAGGCCGGCGCGGATACCATAGCTTTTGGCCTGGAGTCGGGCAGTCCTGAAGTGCTCAAAAAAACAAAGAAGGGTATTACCCTGGAAAGGGTCCAGCAGAACATCGCCTATGCCCAGTCGATCGGCCTCGAAACAGAGCTCTTTACTATTTTCGGATTACCTGGAGAAAAAGTCGAAGACGCCAGGTCCACAATAAGCTTTGTGAAATCTTTAAACATTCCTATAGAATCGAACTCAGGGTCCCAACAAATGCAACTTTACTTTGGCTCCGCCTACGAAAATAACTGCGCAGACCACGGATTCACTCCCCTGCGCAAGTGGAAACCCGCCTATCTTTCAGTTGGAGACCAATACCAAACCGATTCAATGGACTCAGCGCAAATCCGTAAAGTTAGAAACCTCTGGGCCTTGGCGAACGAACAACTGAGCCGTGACGTCTACTATAAGCAACGAATTTTCGAGATTCTGGATTTCCTTTTAAGTTCACGTCAAGACCTGCTTGAGGAACCTGAATATTACGTCTACGGGACCCTTGCTTCAAACGCTATTGAAGAATTCGACCTCTTAAAAGAATTCCTGGCTGGATTCAGGGATTTGATAAAAGATGAAGAATCGGTTCAGGAGCTTATCTCCGGATTGATTTTGTTCCATGAGACGAATGGACCTTCCGGGCCTTCGGATCGGATCATTTTTGATTCCCGGAGTTACATGGGAAATGTTCCATTTACTGGAATTTCAGGAAAATACTGGGACGTGCTTTTAGGCAGAGGATTGCTCTTGCCGTCATTTGAAAATGGTCTGACTGGATTGATGACGGGTGAGGAAACCAGCTTCGAATTTAGTTTTCCGAAAGATTATCATCAGACGGAATTGCAGGATAAAACCGTTGAAATTCACGCAAAAGTCCACAAAATCTTCAAAACCTTCCAGCCTCAAACCATTGATGATGTTTTCAGTCGTGCTGCTAGAAATCATTATGATTTCCCTGATCTGGATTTTCTAAGGACGGAGAATGAGATTCTGTACTACCTTTGCCTGCGAGATACAGACCCGCAACGATTATTGCGTACCCCTGGTCATTTTCTCGCCCTTTCACACATGTTTGCAAAACTTGGCAAGCTCAGGGAAGTGACTGGTCTGGCCAATATGTTGCTGGGAAAACCTCACGCTTTGAACGCTGTAGCTGATACATTGGCGGCCTCTGGAAAACTCGATCTTGCTCTCAAGTATTTCGAGGCTATAGGATCTTCTGCTCCATCAAGCCTTTTGAAAAGAGTCCGGATTCTTCTCAAAATGGACCGCGCATCCGAAGCCTGTGAACTGCTAAAGCACGCGTCGCAGTCCCAAGACTTGGATTACCAGGAAGCGCTTCTTGAATGTTTGAAACACCAGTCCCCGGAGAACCCGGAACTGTCGGTTCTTGCGAATCACGTGGTGAACCTTAGGGTTTTGGCGGCACTGGACCGTGAATCCTTGCCGAAGCCGGGTAAGCGCTATCCAAAGCCTATAGTTCATGGATTTTCCCGCTTTAATCAATAATCAATGAGATGTGGAGATAAAATTATGACCGGGTCAAATGACAACCTTAAAAAATGGGTCATCTACCATCGACATGACAACGTAGGATTTATAACATTAAACAGGCCTGAAAAACGTAATGCCATGAACGTTGGATTGTGGGATTGCCTCAACAGCGCAATACAAGATGCTGAAAACGACTCGGAAGCCAGGGTGATTATCCTCAAAGGTGAAGGAAAATCATTTTGCGCAGGCCTTGACTTGAGTCCAGAAAATGATTTGATTCCGATGATTACGGGAAGTCCGTCAGCGACCCAAAAAGTTGAGTTCTACAAGATAGTCAAGAGAATCCAAGGATACCATACGAGGTTGGAAAGATTGTCGCAGCCTACTATCGCGTGTCTGCATGGACATTGCCTTGGCGCAGGTTTGGAGTTGGCGCTCTGCTGTGATTTTCGTTTATGTTCCATTGAAACGGTCTTTGGTTTACCTGAAGCTACTCTCGCAATCATCACGGATGTAGGCGGACTTCAGCGGCTGCCCAAAGTTGTTGGTCAAGGTCACGCAAGAGAAATTGCTTTTCGAGGTCACAAATTTGACTCTCAGCGGGCCCGTGAAATCAATCTTGTGAATCACGTATTTCCCGACAAAACCACAATGGAAGCTGAAGCGATGAAAATGGCGCAAGAAATAGCTGATAACCCTCCATTGGCCGTTCAGGGGGCTAAGGACGTATTCCTTTATAACCAGCACGTTCCTATTGACCAAGCGCTCGATTTTAATGCCGCTAGATCGTCTATGATAATGCCGTCTGAGGACATCTTTGAAGCTTTCTCCGCGTATATGCAAAAGAGAAAGGGCAACTTTAAGGGGGCGTAACGCAGAACAACAGCTTGTAATTTCAATCTTTGGGTTTTTGGAATAATCAGTCAGGAGGTTAGATTGATAACGAAGCTTTTTGAACCGATAAAAATTGGTCCTGTTGAATTGACAAACCGTGTCGTGATGACTGCCATGCACTTAAACTATTCGCCAGATGGATTCGTCAATGATCAATTGATAGATTTCTATACAGCCAGAGCACGCGGTGGCGCGGGTCTTATTGTAGTAGGAGGAGCGGAAATAGATGATCAAGCGTCAGGTGTCGCTCTAATGCTCGCTATTAAAGATGATACATATGTGCCAGGTTTGAGTCGCTTCACCGAAGCAATCCGTGAGGCTGGAGCAAAATCTGCTGTTCAGCTTTATATGGCAGGCGCCTATTCTTTCTGCAGTCTTAAAGGCTTACCAACTTTGGCGCCGTCTGAATACGTCAGTTATTTTACACGTCAGAAGACCACGGCTATGACCCTGGATGACATATTAAGAGTTCAGGATGACTTCGTGAAGGCAGCGAAAAGAGCTGAAAAGGCAGGTTTTGACGCGGTGGAAGTCCTGGCGTCGGCAGGATATCTGATATGCCAGTTTCTTTCTCCCAAAACAAACAAACGCGAAGATCAATATGGTGGGCCATTAGAAAACAGGATGCGCTTCGGTCTGGAGACAATTGCCAAGGTCCGTCAAGCCGTTAGTAAAAATATGGCGCTAATTGTGCGAGTCGCCGGTAACGATTTTGTCCCGGGTAGCCATACGAACAGGGAGGCCAGATTATTCGCGGCTGAAGCGGAAAAGGCGGGAGCTGACTGTATTAATGTCACCGGCGGATGGCACGAGAGTCGTGTTCCACAGATCACCATGGACTTACCTCAGGCGGGATTCGTGTATCTGGCGAGGGGGATCAGGGAATCGGTAGGAGTGCCAGTAATTGGTTGTAACCGCATTAACGATCCTTTTGTGGCAGAAGAAGTTTTAAAGGAAGGCGTGGCGGACATGGTTGGTGTCGCAAGAGGTTTGATCGCTGACCCCGAATTCGTGAACAAGGCTAAACAGGGCAAGGCCTCTGAAATAAGACGCTGTATAGCCTGCAATCAGAGATGTTTCGATCATGTTTTCCAACTCAAACCAGTTGGTTGCATGGTCAACCCTCGAGCGGGAAAAGAAGCTTCTACTGTATACGGCCCCGCAGTTGAAAAGAAAAAGGTCCTGGTCATTGGCGCGGGTCCCGCAGGTTGCGAGTTTTCCACAATAGCTGCAGAGAGAGGGCATAATGTAATTTTGTGCGATAAGGAAAAAGAAATCGGAGGTCAGGTCAGATGGGCTGCCGGACCTACGGGCAAACATGATTTTCATTACCTTCTCGATTATTATCGGGCAGTTCTGCGCAAATACAGCGTGGACCTACGGCTCGGGCTCGAAGTTACGCCTGAAGTAGTTTCCAGGGAGAGACCGGACCTTGTGGTGGTTGCCACGGGGGCAGTCCCATTCAAACCGCCCATTGAGGCTGTTGAAGCGCCTAACGTTTATCAGGCCTGGGATGTATTACAAGGAAATGTCCAGACCGGCAAAGATGTTGTTGTCGTCGGTGGTGGCTCAGTAGGACTTGAAACAGCTATCTGGCTTGGGACAAAGGGAACTATCTCACCCGAACAACTTTATTTCCTCACATTACATAACGCCGAATCCTCTGACGTCCTCCGGGAATTGATGTTGAAAGGAATTAAGAACGTTACGGTCATTGAAATGGCTCGGAGGATGGGTCAGGATGTGGGACCATCGACTAGGTGGGTGTTAATGAAAGAGCTTGAGATGAGAGGCATTAAGCTTATCACTCAGGCCAGGATGAAAGATATTCATGAGAATGCGGTGGTCTACACTGACGTCGAAGGAACCGATGTTACTATCAAGTGTGATTCGGTAGTTCTCGCAATGGGATCAAGACCTGAAAATTCGCTTACAAAGAGCCTGGAGAATTATGGTTTCAAGGTGAAAACTATTGGTGACGCTAACACATGTGGTAAAATTGGTGATGCTCTGGATGCTGGATTTGCTTTAGCTTGCGAAATTTAACAGATTGCTCTTGGTTTTAAAATTTTCTGGACCTTGCGGTTTTGAAACCAAGAGTTAGTTTCAGCACTTGGAGACACCCTATGGCAGTTTTTCCTCACTTCCCAGCTTGGGAATCCATATCCTTTTTGATTGCCTGAGGATGGTATATACTGTCTTGGAGCGCTTGGGCCACTCGCTCAAGATTTTCTTTCATACGAGAGGCGAATGTTTCGATTGTCTGATGATCTATTCCCGGACTTCCCTTCTTCGCCTTCACCATACAAAAGGCGCTTCGACGGCTGGCCATGTAACTTCTTGAATTAATTGAATCTGATTTTTGTAATCAAGACCATGGAGGGCCTGATCCGATTCGGCGTCATGATTAGAATTGTTTTCCCGTTCACTTTGATACATAATGAGACGCCGGCGTGATTTCCGGCCAAAACAATACTGGATGTCATTTTTGGTTCAGTTGGCCGCGTTCAGAGACGTGGTCAACCAAGGCCAACCAACTTAAACCTTATGCCCAATTATGCGCCAAGCGTCTCTCCTGACAAGGACATTAGGGATCATCTGCCCGCTCCTCTAAGACGATTAGCTTATGAAAACGATGTCGTACGCAAATTTGAACAGGGAGATCTTATACTCGATAAGGAAACATCGGCCGATCATGTTGTGTATGTGATCTCGGGTTCTGCTGGCCTGGTTTTACGCAATGAAGAAAACGAGAGGATGTCAGTTGATAGCCGAGGGCCAGGTGACATTTTTGGGGGTATTGAGTTTTTTACCGGCGTGCCCTGGAAATCCGACACTGAGTTGGTCGCAGACGAACCGGTAACAGCTTTAATCATCCCATCTGAAGAGTTTGAAAAGCTGATTCGGGAAAATCCGGATTTCGTCGTTGGCCTTACAAAAAACCTCGTTCGAAAGATAATGTCCCTTGATCGACTTATGCTGAGGAGCAAACTCAAGAGACGAACTCTCCACTCGTTGATTAGCCAAGAATATCAAATATTTCCAGACTATGTTATTGGGGAATTTGTTCAGAATACTTTAGCCTCCAAAATTACGGAACTTGCCGAATCAGATGGTCCGGCTCTTGTAATCGGTGAAAGCGGAGTGGGTAAAGAGGTTATAGCTTACCAGATGTACAAGATGAGTCGTCATGGTAAGGAAGTGTTCCTGGTCCTCGATCTGCATAGAGCGTCTGACAAGTGGGTTTCCAGTTACATGGACAGCCCCGTTAAGGAAGATGAAGAAAGCCTTACAGAAAAGCAATTGAGGTTACTTTTTGGCTATGAAGAAACCGGCCGTGACGGTTTAGTAAAGGACACACCGGGTTACTTTGAACTTAGCGAGGGGGGAACGCTGTTGATCCGGGGAATTGAGAAGCTAACGCCAGTATGTCAGTTGAAGCTTATGGAGGCAATTGTCACTGATACTTTTCGACGTCGCGGAGGGTTGGCTCAAATTCAGGCAAAGGTTAGACTGATAGCCACAACCAGGCTAGCGCCAGTAAGTATTAAATTGGAAAACCATCCTCTTGTGTTTGGTCTTCTACAGAGGTCCATAACAATCCCACCGCTCAGGGAGAGGCGCCGCGAGATTCCAGGTCTGATTCGCCATTATATGAAAAAGTATCAGGACGAGTTTAACAGGAATTTGGATGACCTATCAAAAGAAACTCTCGATACTCTTCTCAATTATTCATGGCCAGGAAACGACTTGGAACTGGCAAATACATTAAAAAGAGCCATCCTTGTTTGTGAAGCCGGGGTTTTGCGACCTCAGGACATATATTTCGATCTTCAAAGGACTCAGGGAAAACGAAAGTTAAATCTTTTTAAATTTTCATTCATAAAAAAGGCTTTTCTTAGCCCTTTGTATCCAGCCTCCCTGCAAAGCGCCGTCACTCCATTTTTTTTCCTTATATTACTATTTCTGTTTCTCGGTCCATCCGATCCAATGAATAATCCGGCAGCCCTTATAAGTTGGTCACTTGGCTGGCCTATATTGATAGTTGGGTCACTTTTTTGGGCCAGATTCTGGTGTTCCCTTTGTCCCATAGGTGTGATCGCTAATCTGGCGAAGAAAATAGTCTCTTTTGAAAAGCCGTTCCCCACGTTTCTTAAACGCCATTCCGATTTTCTCATAGCCGGAGCAGTCCTGTTTGTCATTTGGTTTGAAACAGCCACAAACATAAGGAGTTCCCCCGCCAGACTCGGGTTCCTGTTACTCGCTATGTTACTGTCCGCAATACTTGTTTCTATTGTGTATGAGCGTCAATCCTGGTGCCTTTACCTTTGTGGTCTGGGTGGTATGGTTGGGGTGTTATCCAAGACCTCTTTTTTGGAATTACGCGCTAACAGCAACATATGCATAGATCAGTGTTCCTCTAATGAATGTTTCCTCGGAACGTCTGAAAATGTCGGCTGCCAATTCGGTCATGCCGGACCCAGACTTCGCAGTAACCGCGTTTGCCGACTTTGCGGACAATGTGTTAAAAACTGTCCCCACTCTGCGATTACACTAAATCTGCGCCTGCCGGGAGAAGAGATTTGGCAACTCAGTCAACGTCATGCTGGGACGGCTTTCCTCGTTCTCGGTATGATTGGGGGACTATTCAGCGAAATGGTCAGCAAGATGCCGGCGTATGAGTCATTGGCATCGAACTTCCCTTTATCTCCTGTTGTTTTTTTTACAATGGTTTTTCTGTCCATCATAATCGGACTTAACCTGATGACCCTAGTCTCCGCTCAAATATCGCGACAAATCCTTGGGGACAGCCTCCGTCAGAATTACGCTAGGTTTGGTCTCGCCCTTTTGCCTTTAACTTTGACATGTTTCACAGCTTTTCATGTTTACTATCTGATCAATCTCGGTGTACAAATACCTATTCTGATAAGCAGATACTTTGACATTGAAATTTTGCGAAGTCTTATCATCACGGTTCCACCCGAGACGACCAGATTTATACAGTATTTTTTGATATTGCTGGGCTTGATTTGGACTTTGGTAACTGATTTCAATCTGGGACAATGGAGCGAAAAACCTTGGTCCAGGAAATGGATTGGTTTGGCTCCTCACGCCATAGTAGGTTTAACAATTTCTGTGTTGATGGTCAAAGCCATCAACGCGTTCTTCTACAATATTTCTTGATCCAGCCTTCCACCTGCGGAGAATAATTTTGGACCTGTTAGATTCAACCCAAACCATCATGGAAAAATTGGAACAGGAACTCATTGAGCAACTCAAGAGCCGGGTCCCTGTAGCTTTTAAGATTGGCGCCCATATAATGAACAGTGGTGGGAAGCGAGTACGTCCCCAGTTGACCGTGATTTCCGCGCGGATGGGGGGTTATAATGGCACGGACAGTATAACCCTGTCTGGAGCTATAGAATGTATACACACAGCTACTTTACTTCATGATGATGTTGTAGATTCCGCAGATACCAGACGTGGAAGACCTGCGGCAAACACGTTATGGTCGAATGAAATGTGTGTTCTTGCAGGAGATTTTATACTGGCTAAAGCTTTTTCAGCTCTTACGTCACTCGGGAACATCAAAATTCTGGAAATAGTTTCACGAGCTACTGAAAGGTTGAGCGAGGGGGAACTTTTTCAGATGATGAATATTGGCAACATGGAGTTCACAGAACAGGACTATCTCCAGGTGATCGCGGACAAAACTGCTGTGCTTATGGAAGCAGCGTGTAGAGGCGGATCAATCCTGGGGAGTTTGGATTCCGAGAGGGAAAACGCTCTGGCCCTCTTTGGTTTTAATCTCGGTGTCGCTTTTCAGATGACTGATGATATCATAGACTACCGTTCAGATAGGGAAACTATGGGTAAAAATCCAGGCAAAGACCTGGAAGAGGGAAAATTGACTTTGCCTTTGATTGCGGCCCTAAAAAGAGCCAATTCAAAAGAAAAAGCCAAGGTCAAACAGTTGATTTCTGAAAAGTCCATTACAAAACAAGACCTGGAATGGGTCAGAGAATTTCTTGAGCGAAGAGACGGAATTACTGATACCCTTGTTAAGAGTCGTGAATATCTCGAGAAGGCGACTCAAAGTCTTTCGATATTTCCAGATTCAGAAGAAAAAAGAGCCCTAATCAAGCTTTCAGACAGAATATTAAATAGAACATATTGACCTCTTCTTGACATAAGTATGCGGAATTGATAAACATCGCAATACGTTAGTTTTTCGTGAGGACATCTTAGAGTGAATTCCCTGGTACGATTCCTTTCAGTGTTTTTTATCTTAGCTTTCATCTCCGGTTGCCCTTCCTGGTGGGCATCAGAGGTAAAAGAGAAAAATCCCACTCCGGAACAATTATTCAGCGAGGGGCAACAGAAAATAAAGGAAAAGAGCTATCAAGATGGGGTAAATATTCTCGAACGTTTAAAATCGGGATTTCCAGAGTTCAAGAAAATGCCTCAGGTTTATATGGCGATAGCGGATGCATTTTACGATCAGAATTCCTATGACAAAGCCATAGCCCGTTATTTGCAATTCCTGGAACTCTACCCAGGCGATAAAGAGGCTTCCAGAGCGAAATATCAAATAGGGATGGCTTATTTTAAACAAATAAAAGGCACTGATCTTGACAATACCGTCGTAAAACAGGCCATAAAAGCCTTTAAGGTGGTCTCGGAATCGGCGGACCCCGGAGAATGGGGTAAAAAGGCCGAAGAAAAAACTCGGGAATGTGAAAAAAAACTTGGGGAGAAAGAGCTTTATAAAGCTCGATCCTACATAGGTCTTGGAAATTATAAAGCGGCACGATTGGCTGCTCAACGGGTTTTGGATCAATACTCGAAGTTGGGGTTAGATGATGAGGCCAAAAGCCTGTTGGATGGCATCAAGAACAAATAGTTCCTCCTGACTTTTTAGAGTCTCATTGTTTTTATATTTAAATTTTAGGGATTAAAGGCCCATTTTCTTTTCTGGGGGACTGTCCCGATCCGATATGTTCGATTGGAGACGACTAATGTTTAAGAAAAATATTTTGTGTATTGGGGCCGGCTATGTCGGTGGCCCTACCATGGCTGTCATAGCTCACCACTGTCCTGATTACAGAGTGGTGGTTGTGGATATAAACCACGACCGAATACAGCAATGGAACTCTGGGAACCTTCCTATCTATGAACCGGGTTTGTCTGAAATAGTTGCGGAAGCTTTAGGAAAGAACCTATTTTTTAGTACAGATGTGGATGGTCATATTGATCAAGCCGATATCATCTTCGTTAGTGTAAATACTCCAACAAAAACCTTTGGATTAGGGGCGGGGAAAGCGGCCGATCTGCAATATTGGGAACAGACTGCTCGACAGATTCTTAAAGCAAGCTCAACCGGTAAGATAGTGGTTGAGAAAAGTACGCTTCCAGTAAAAACAGCCGCCGCCATAGGAAGAATTCTCGATTCAAACGACAAGGGGATTCATTTCGAGGTCGTTTCCAACCCGGAATTCCTTGCGGAGGGCAGTGCTATACATGACCTGGAACATCCCGATCGAGTGCTTATCGGCGCTAGACCGACCGAATCAGGCCAAGCTGCTATGCTTCAAGTAGTTGATATCTATAGACACTGGATTCCGGAAGAAAGAATCATTACATCTAACGTATGGTCAAGTGAACTTTCCAAACTCGTGGCCAATGCCTTTCTAGCGCAGAGGGTATCCTCGATCAATACTATTTCTGCGCTTTGTGAAAAAACAAACGCGGACATTGAAGAGGTGGCCAAAGCCGTTGGAATGGATTCGAGAATCGGGCCCAAATTTCTCAAGGCAGGTGTCGGATTCGGAGGATCATGCTTTAAAAAGGACATTTTAAACCTTACATATATAGCCGAAAATTATGGTTTGTTCGAAGTAGCCCGGTATTGGGAACAGGTGGTTGAAATCAATTCATATCAGCAAAGAAGGTTTGTCAATCTCATAATTACTAATATGTTTAACACTATAGTTGGAAAAAGAATCGCTATATTCGGTTTTTCATTCAAAGCAGACACAGGGGATGTAAGAGAATCACCGGCTATAAATGTTTGTCAAGCTCTACTGGACGAAAAGGCTGTCCTCGCCATACATGACCCAAAGGCGCTTGAAGGCGCAGCACAAGAGTTGGGCGATTATGCTGGTCAGTTTTCGCTGGAAACCGATCCCTATGAAGCGGCATCGGGTGCGCACGCGGTTGTCATAGCTACTGACTGGAATGAATTCTCGACGTTGGACTACAAGCGAATATATGACAGCATGGAAAAACCCGCGTTTATTTTCGATGGCAGGAACTTGCTGGATCATCAGAAATTGTATGAGATTGGCTTTTCAGTGCATAGAATTGGGAGACCTTCTTTATCCCGAATTTAGAGATTTGAATTCTCCTTTCGTCTACACCGCTGTGCCACGCACATAGCAGGCATGAGGAAATGTCTGAAATTAATATTGGAGCCCCGCTGAGAAGGGAACTCGGTCTGTTTTCCTCAACCATCGTGGTTGTGGCAAACATGATAGGCACAGGGATATTTACCACGCCAGGTCTGATCGCCAGTGAACTCCAGAATCCGTATTCCGTGTTGATTTGTTGGGTCATGGGGGGATTGTTCGCGTTGTGCGGAGCATTTTCTTACGGAGAGTTGGGAGCTATTTTCCCCAAAGCTGGAGGTGAATACGTATATCTCAGGGAGCAATTCGGAAGATTAATGGGCTTCCTGTCGGGATGGGTTTCTCTTCTAGTTGGATTTTCTGCGCCAATTGCAGCAGCCTCCATAGCATTTTCGGCCTATTTATTTCAAACTCTCGGGATGCCTGAAGGCCCCCTGATTATATTCGCCCCTTGTGGGATTCATTTAATGACTCTGTCATTTCCTATTGCGGTTTCAATTGCGGCTATCATTTTAGTTTCGGGGATACACTATCTCGGCGTGATTTTTGGGAGTAAGGTTCAGAATGCGCTAACAATTTTCAAACTATGCGTGATCATAATTTTTATCCTGTCAGCATTTCTTATTGGACGCGGATCAACGACGAATTTTTCGGGAGAATGGCGCCTTTGGGATTTGTTTAACGGCAAGTTCGCTGTATCTCTAATCTTTGTATCTTTTGCGTACAGCGGATGGAATGCCGCTGCCTATTTGGGTGGTGAGATAAAAAAGCCTGAAATTACCCTGCCGTTCGCGCTTGTTTTGGGCACGATTATTGTGGTGACTCTGTATCTTCTATTAAACATCGTATTTATTTATTCTCTGCCACAACAGGCTCTAAGCCAGGTTATCGAAGTGGGGTCCAAATCTGCGATAGCACTATTCGGTGAAAGTATCAGCATATATTTTAGCGCTTGCATCTCGCTGGCTTTATTGTCGGTTTTAAGCGCAATGATCATGACTGGGCCTCGAGTATACTATGCAATGGCTCGTGACAACTTGTTTTTCAGGCTCTTCGGGAAAGTCGACTCCGCACATGGAACCCCCGCGCACTCCATTTTTCTTCAGGGCGGTATTGCTGTTGCTATGGTATTAACAGCGTCATTTGACAGGCTATTAATTTATATTGGTTTCACATTATCAATTTTCACTTCGTTAGCGGTAATTGGTCTGGTCCGCACCCGATTGAAGCTCCCATCAGTGAGCCCAGGTTACAGGACTTTCGGATATCCCGTGACCCCCATCCTTTTTATCTTGGGAAATTCGTGGATTATCTACTTCTCCATTGTGACCCGGCCGCTAGCTTCACTCTGGGGCTTTTTGACGATTGGTTTGGGGATATTGGTATTTCTCTTCTTTGAATGCAAAAACAGGGGCCTGAAGACAGGCCCCCGGCAGAAATTTTCCCGTTAGAATTAGCAATTTCAGGTTCTTTAAGACCTAGGCTGGGGTTGTTTTTTGTGGATTTGTTTAACCCAGTCGGGAACAGTGGCGTTGGGGATACAATCATAGCCCGGTCTGTAGGGTTTGATATCGATTACAGGGGTTCCATCAAAGGCGTCTATGTCATCCACAAGGATGTTGCAGCCGTTTATGGATTTGATCTTGCAAATTGACAAACCAATAAGGTTTGGTCGAACCGGGGCATGAGTTGCGAAGACACCGGTAAGAGGATTTTCCTTGTTGCCACGAGGGTGGACCTGAAGTATTGCTCTTTTTTCCGGGGTGTCATTTTTGTCGAACCAAAACATGACGTATATATGTGAGAAATCTCCTAGCCCCTTTAAAGCGTCTCGATACTTTGGCAATATCTCGAGTTTGACATTACCCGATTCTTTGACCACCTTTCCAATAGGCTGGATCGAGTAAACCTCACCACTAGATTGCCAGGCTATCGTCGTTACCAGAAAGACCGTCAGAATCAAGCAATATAATGTTTTCATGCAATTATACTCCTTCCGGAAATCAGAAAACTGGTTCCTCTTATAACATCGGTGAGCACGTTGGCACAAGTATCGATGCCTGATTTGGCCAGTTTGGCGCGAAGAAGAAGGCCATCCGGTCCGTACGTGCGAGAGTCTTCCCTGGGTTCATCCACTGATACGAGACATGAGAATCATATCAGCATGTTCGTGGTTTTCCCGGCAAGAAATAGGACGAACAGCGACCACCTCGCATATCTCACGTTTCTTCCGGGCCGAAACCGTCGATAGAATGACAGGAAACGGCAGAATTGCTGAATTTCTATGTTTTGGAAGGTTAGGATGGCTGACGGAAACGAAAAAGAAGGGGTCTCTTGCACGGCTGCTGACTGCGCTTGGCAGACGCGGCTGAGTCATATTTTTCTCATCACCGACCCAGGGTGCATGGCTGTGCTCGCCGACACCGACGCAGGCCCCATCGTTACAACTGCGCAATCGGAGGCCCGATGGGGGGTACCGGTTACTCTGGCTACAGATCGCGCTGATCCCAGTTCTTTATCTGGTCCAGGAACTTACTGCGCGTCTGGCCTTGTCCACCGGCGCCTGCTCCCCGCACCCATGAGCCTCCAGAGAAGGGAGAAGGCAATGTTGGTCTCGATCCATGTTACCCTTCATAACGGATGGACAAGAGATAATTCGGACAGCGCCCAATTTTTTGACAAACAGAACTCTTATCGCGGCTTCTACGATGAGAGCACCGGTACCATGTTTGATAGCCACGACAATGTAAAAGGGCAGTGGATGGGTGGCCCCACAGGCGGCGACCTTTAATGAAACATTAGAATTTTAATCTAGGGACTTGATCCCTTGGGTTGGACCTATCACACCATTTATAATTATTTTCCCTTCGCTTTAAGAGAGGCTCGACCTCAAAACGCAGCAGGGTCTTATAAATGATAGCCAAAGAAAATGCCAAGCCATAAATTCCTATTCCAGAAAAATTTTTCGCAAAGGAGAGGACATAGGTCACAGCCTTCTGCTTGGTAGATCTTCCAGGCCTTCTTCGCTGCATCTCCTTAAGCATTTATGCAACCTGGATCGAGAAGTCCCGCATCTAGGGTTAGCAATGCCAGAGTTTCCAGTTCGTTCGTGAAGCTGAACCCTACATCCTCTTCAACCTCAAACTTACAGAAAGTCACTGCACTCGACCATTTCCATAGTAGAAGAGAGCGGGCGGATCGATCTCCACCCGCCCCAAACAGAACTGAACTTTTCAACGATTGCCCCCATGTCCAAAGAACAACCAATATAACAACCCCATTGGCCCAAAGAATAGCAACAACCAGAATAGTTCCATAGCCTTGCCTCTCTTTCCATGCCTTTGCGGCGGATTTTTCGCTCATGCTTCACAATGATAGTAAAAATATGTGTCAAATGGGGACGCATGTAATCAATTCATAAAAATTTTTTATCTGTGTCCCCTTATTCGCACAATTCGACAAACAATGGACTCCGAACGCCGAAACAAAAGAGAGAGCAGCCCCCGTCATGAGAGTCTGGGGGTAGCAGAGAGAGAACCTAGTGACAGAGAGTTATGTATCCATACGAAAATTCATCTAGGGACAACGGCAGCGCCAAGAAAAATATAGGTTTTCCAAATTACATGCCGTGTCATTGATTTATCTTGACATTACTGAACAATGTGCGCGCCAATAACCTACAGGGCATGAGTATATAATGAGAAATTCCGTCCACGATGTGTATTGCTCGGAATTACGAACATGTGTCTTCTCATACTAACGGGGCGTCTCGCTGCATGGATTGTCGTGGATTGTTTTTGGACCAAAGTGTGGAGACTAGATAGACAAACAGCGCTTTCTGTAGGGGGAAGCACCTCTGGAAATTACAATATGAAAGATTCACCAGACCTTCAATCAATGTCAAAGCTCAGGTAACTGGTTGCTGGGGGTTTCAGATGACATATATGATTCCGCCTGTGTTTTCTGAAGATGTCTCGAGTTCTGGAGAACGGAACGTTTTTGAAAAGCTGAAGGATGACCCGGAGACTCAAGACTGGACTTGTCTGCATTCCCTTGGAATATCCAGACACGTTTCTACGGTCTATGGTGAGATCGATTTCCTACTGTTGATCCCCAAGACAGGAATATTCTGCCTTGAGGTCAAGTCTGGGCGGGTGTCCAGAAAAGACGGAGTCTGGGAATACAGAAACAAATACGGCGCAGTTGTTCAAAATACGCTAGGGCCTATACGCCAGGTCAGTAATGCTATGCACTCATTGAGAAATTCTTTAAGGGAACACTTCGGGGATTCCCATTCTTTGAACAAGTTGCTGTATGGATGGGGAGTCATTTTCCCCCAATGTGAATTCAAAAGGACTGGTCCCGACTTTGAACCATGGCAAATTTATAATATCAGGGACAATGAAAGACCTATAAGCGTTTTTCTAAATAATCTCGCCAAACAAACCCATGAGAAAATGAAAATTCACCCCTGGTATAATGAGACAAAATCACGTCCTTCAAAAAGGGCCATCACATCTTTAGTGCAATATCTTCGGGGTGATTTTGAATTTTCCATAAAAAAAGGATCCATCGCGCGAGAACTTCAGGATGAAATCTTAAGATTTACAACTGAGCAGATCAGATGTTTGGAAAGTTTGCGAGGGAATCGGCGAAGCTTTTTTACCGGAGCTGCCGGGACAGGAAAAACGGTGTTGGCGGTTGAATTTGCAAAAAGAGAGGCCAGAAAAGGGGATAAAGTTCTTTTGTTGTGCTTCAACAGGCTATTGGCAAACAAACTTAACTCCGAACTATCCGAATTCTCTGACAGAATCACGGTTGATCACTTCCATCATTATATGGAGCAAGTTGTTTTAAAATCTCCACTAAAGCAAGAATTCGAGGAAATAGAAAAGAAGGTCTTTTCTGAAAACGATTCAAACCAGAAAGATCGACTTTTTAAGGAGATTTTTCCTGATTATGCCGAATTGGCATTGTCTGAGTGTAAGGAGTCCCTGTTCGATGTTTTAGTGGTTGACGAGGCTCAGGATCTAATGCGTCCCAGATATCTTGACGTTATGGATGGATTTCTTAAAGGGGGATTGGGCAGTGGACGCTGGGCTTTCTTTGGTGATCTTCAGGGCCAAAAAATCTTTTCAGACATGAATCCAGAAGAAATGCAAGTTGAAATTGAAAAGAGATCCCCTTATCACACCCAGTTTTCACTTATGGTCAACTGTCGAAATACCAGAAATATTGGTAAGGACACATGCACACTGGTGGGATTTGATGTGCCGCCATTCTTGACGTCATCAGTTACAGGTCCTCCAGTCGATTACAAATATTTTGGCAATGAACCGGAGATACCCCCACTATTGGGACAAATAGTTCGGGGACTTGCAAGCGAGGGCATTCAAAGAGAGAGCATTTCAATATTGTCTCGACGCACCTTTAAAAACACTTTTCCTGATACACCCCTAAACAAATTTAGATTCAAGATTTGCGATATTACGGCTAAGGAATCTAACGGCAAAGACAAGGATACGGTCAAATTCTCCACCATTTCTTCTTTCAAAGGTCTTGAAAGCCCCATTGTTATTATTGTGGGCATAGATGACCTCGACTCGGATCGGTCCAAAGAGCTTCTCTATGTGGCTATGTCACGAGCAATTATCAGGCTATTCTTAATACTTCCCAAGACGCTTGAGAAGCGAGTGACAGGAATTTTGAAGTCTTGAGATGTCGATTTAGGCAAGTGTTGGGATTATTCCAGTTTTCTTTAAATATTAGAGGTTTTCGCCACAAGACTCAGTTTTGGCTTCTGAAAGGAAAGAACACAATATGCGTGGAGCCCAGATGGCCCGTCAGTGGAAAATCATCCAGATCATGGAGACTCGCCGAACCGGTATCAGCGGAGCTGATCTCGCCAAAGAACTGAAAGCCGCACTAAGGACCGTGTACCGTGATCTGGAAGCCATCCAAGAAGCTGGCTACCCAATATACACTGACAAGGACGGGAAGAATTCCTACTGGAAGCTGCTCGACAACTTCAGGAAAGGTTTCCCCGTTCCGTTGACGGCCACTGAATTGATGGCCCTGCACACCAGCCGCGAGCTGCTGAGCGTGTTCGATGGAACCATCTTCAGCGACAGCATCGAAACACTTTTCCAGAAGGTAAAGGCTGCATTACCGCCAGAGACTCTCGATTACCTTCAGAACATTTCAGGAGGCATCAAGATTGATCTGGGCCCTACAAAGGATTTTTCCAGAGTTAAAGAAATTGTAAAGGAGCTGAGCGAAGCAACCGCTTCAAGAAAGAGTGTTGAGATACTTTATCAGGCGGTTTCAACCGGACGCCAAACCACCCGGAAAGTTGATCCCTATCAGGTATGGGTGATGAACGGAGTTTTTTATCTGATCGCCCACTGTCACGTACGTGACGCTATACGCACCTTTGCGATGGATCGTATCAAGAGCTTCACGGTACTTGATGAATCTTTCGTCATGCCTGAAAATTTCAGCCTCGAAGATTATCTTCAGTCAGCCTTTCGAGTGATGAGAGGCTCACCCGAAAAGGTCAGGTTTCGGCTCACCCCTGGAGCCGCTCATATTGTCAGGGAACGTATATGGCATCCCACTCAGGAGATTCGTGACCTTCCCGATGGCGGGGTAGAAATCTCTGTGGAAGTCCCGATCAATTACGAAATCATCTCATGGATAATGGGCTTCGGTTCCGCAGCGCAGGTAATTGAACCTGATTCCCTCAGGAAACGGATCAGGACAGAGCTTCTTAAAGCCGCGGATCAGTACACCTAGACATCATTCACACGGCAGACATTCACGAGAGGCTTTTTATAAAGATATCCGAGCTGAGTTGGCCAGTTTTACGCGATTTTTGCCATCAAATTAACAAAATCCCGGCCGGACATAGCGGTGGGTAACGGTTTACTATCCTGTTCATAAATCATTATGGTTTCTTCAATTATGTCGCATAGCTCGGCAAAGACCGCCTTGGCGTCTGAGCCATGACAACCTCCATAAAACAATTCAGGGCAACTGCCTACAAAACATCCGTCCTCATCAGACCACTCAACAATTTTGAGATATCTGTCTCCTTTGCTCATTTCCTGGACTCCTGAATAGCGAGGCGGACCGCTCGTTCTTGATAGTTCAGCGCATCATCGCCCATTTTTCCTGAAATAGTAACTGGCTTTCTGACATTAGGGTGAGTAAAATTCCTGTGACTTCCTTTCCCTCCTCTGTCAACAAATCCGGCCTTCTTTAGTTCCTCTACTAGGTCACATATTTTTCTCGGCACGCTGAATCCTAATTTGGAAAATCAGTACGTTTGCTATTTGTTAATGTTACCTTGTTGAGGCTGGCTTTTCAATAAGTTAGGGGAATACGATCCAAAGTTCTCAAAAAATATGCTTCAATTTCATAGACTATCAAGAATACATATCTCGCTGAATCCCTGCTTCCTGACCCTATTCCTGGCACGAATATTCGCAAACCTGCTTCATGGAACTCTTAATGAAAAGCTCACAGAGGCATTGGAAGATTGTTATCTAAAAAATTGGCCAGGCTTGTCCCAGGCTTTTTCCCGCATCTTTATCCGATACATAATAAAGAATTTCAGAATATTTCGATAACGTGTGTCCCTGGATGGCACACGTTGTCCGCACAATCGGGGTCAACATATTCTAAAGGAGACTCCGATGACTGGCCAATTGACCGATTTTCTTAGCTATATCCAGAGGACAGTACGGAAATTTGTATCTCTTGGCAATGACCTGCGGCTGGAATCAGAGAAATTGACAGGCTCAGGTCTGGAATTCGAGGACCATATTCTCCAGTTGACCGTTTTCTCCTCTGAAAATGGTACTTGCGCTAATTCCCCGAACAAAATGCGACGGGCTTCAGCCAGGAGAGAATTGAGGAGAAAACAATAAGCGCCCTGATTATGAAACACGGGATAGCTAAGGCGATCTGAAATCGACCAAGCAGCCGGAATACTTGGACAAGCTTTACGGGAGGGGGAAGATGATAGCGGGGATTATGATAGCGGTGTTTATAGGTGGCCTGATCATGCTGTTAGTCTGTGTCGCTTTGAAGTGGCCCAACGATCCGTGTTGATCGAATCAGAGGAGATCATGACGCATCTGATCGAGGGATGATGGCTATTAAATCACCATAATTATACGGCTCGTGTCGAGCATGATAGGGCCAAGCACCGATAGCAGTCGTGGATGTTATGATTGACGGGAAGGAAGGCATGGGCACGAGAGAGCTACATCAACTATTTTCAGAGCAATGAAAAGAACTATTAGACAATTGCTAAATAGAGAGATTACTATAGCATGAAAAATTGCAGAAAATACATAAATTATGCAACCATAGAAGATCAAATGAGTGGGACTAGGGGTTCAATCTAACTACGTGATCATGACTTAATTACTGATCTCAATCGGGTTCAAGTCCAGAAAGGATGATCGTATGACATGGCAGGTTTCATAGCGGACATCGTAGCGACAATTCGACACCTTTTAGGCGACAATTATTACCCTCCCCAATCTATCTTTAAAGAATTTATTCAAAACGCTGACGACGCTCGGGCAACACATCTGCATCTAGGGTGGATATCAGATTGGGAAGACAATCCACATCCACTCTTGCAAGGCCCTGTTTTTATAGCATTAAATGATGGTCCGTTTTCCAAAAAAGACGAAAAGTCTATTCGCCATCTTGGGCTTAGCGCAAAAGGAAGTGAGGAAGGTTCTATCGGGAGATTCGGCTTTGGAATGAAAAGTATTTTTCATTTCTGTGAGGCTTTTTTTTATGCCGTTTCCGACAATCAGGAGGCCCGCAATGGAAAGTTTTTCGTCGAATTGCTCAACCCCTGGAAAGACTCAGGTACCCACGACGATTGGGAATCTATTAAAATTCCTGAACAAATGATCAAAAAACGCCTTTCTTTTTGGGTAGATGAGTATGAAAAATGGTTTTGCGTATTGATACCGTTGAGGAATGAAGAGCATTTAAAGTGCAAAAAACCGATTAAGCCTAATTTTAGTACTATCGATGAACTGTTTCTAAGCATACAAGAACAGGAAATGTTTCAATTCTCCCCGCTCCTGAAATCGTTGAGAGAAGTAACTACGTGGGGCTGGAACTCGAAGAAGCTTCTGCCTGAAATGAAAAGTACGATCAAATTACCATCGAAAGATTTGGTACCCACCAAGTTCCCCAACATCGGAGTAGTAAACACCCAATTGCCTGTCAGAGCGACTGCGATTGGGTCCAATTTGGTCAATTCAAGAAATTTTGAAAAAAAGTTTTTCGGCTATGAGATACTCTTAGACGACCCGATATTCAGAGAAATAAAACAAAATAAAGCGTGGCCCACCAAAGCAAATGCAGCGACCTCGGAAGATGAACCTGAAAAAGGTGAGCCACACTGCGCAACTATATTTTCTCTCAACGAATCCACATTCGGTGACCTAGGAAAGCTGACAATACAAAAAGCTGTGTTTCTCCCTTTGACTAAACCTGAAGAGACCATTAATTGCAGGGGCAATTTAGATTTTAGTCTGTTACTCCACGGCTATTACTTTCTTGATTCTGCCAGGGTTTCGCCGCTAAAGCCCAGTGAATCTGAGAAGGACAGGCCCGATCTAGTGTGGAACAGTCAAATAGACCAACTCGGAGTTTATCCACTGATTTTGCCTTCTCTTCACAAATTTGTCGAAGAAACACAGTTACCCGCAACGGACATAAACAGACTTACCGATGCCATTCAGAAGTCCGAATTTTTCAGAGATAATAGGAATTACATCTGCGGCCAATCACAGTGGCTAAAGCGAGTTTGCGATCAAAGTAAGGATTATGGGAAATGGGGGCTATTTGGGACATCGCACGAATATTTTGTATTACCTGCGCCGCCAGTGGATTGTCCTGAACTTCCGTTCCAATTATTTCCTAACCTATCGGAAGCGAGTCTTAAGAATATATTTGTTTTCGACGGGCAACCCAAGCTGACAAAGAACCACCCCTGCAAATGGAATGTTGCTCTCATAAAACAGTTGGTCAACAATTTGAATCTTGAATGCCTAACATCTCAGGATGGTATGGATTACCTTGTTAATTTTGTTGAGAGATCTTTTGGGAAGCTGGAATTAAAAGATCAAAAGGCGTGTTCAACTACTGTCGTACACTCCTTGATGCTTCTAATACGTGACCATAACCCAGATGCCGTCAAAAAGCGGAATGAGCGTTTTTTCAACCTCTTGAAAAGGCTCGGAAGAGTATCTATTGTCACGCTCGACTGCACCTGGGAAATCGTTGAGAAGCTAATCAAATTCATACCGGATAATGAACTTAATCAGTTTTTATTCCCCAAAGCCATGCTGCCGAAGGAAGTCGAGGCCGGGAAGCTTAGCTTGTCAGTGGCAGATACAATCTTAAGAAAATTGAGCAGAGGTCACGATCAAAGTGTCGATCCGTTGGCCATGACTCGCACAGCTCTCGCCGTAATTGAAGCAACTGATGCTGGCAGGCAAGATCTGTTAGGAAAGACAGGAGATTATAAACTGTTCGGTCTTGATGAGCTTGGTACCACTAAAAAGCGGATAGTTTCGTGGCGAGAACTTGCTGATTTGTTTGAAAAAAAACAACTGATTGAAAAGGGGTATTCAGCCAGCGCAAACTTCCCTGATCACCTGCAAAAAGCAATTCCTGACCTTAAGTTCTATACTTTAAACAAAAAGGGAAACATTGAACCGTTTAAGCTTCTTTTCGACTGTCCAGCCCCTCATTTTAACAAGGATTTTTGTATAGAGATTCTCAACAGTCGTCCTAAGTTGGCAAGATCACGGGACAGGATTGACTTACTAAAGAAACTCATCAATGAATTCAGCGAAACGTTTGGCCTCGATTATCTGAGAGCTGTTAGGTATCTACTTCATGGAAACACTCAGCATCATGACGATACCAATACTTATTTGTTGTTTCATGCGAACGCTGAAGATGACAATTTTTGCGCGAGGCTAACACAGGAAGCTCTGAAACGCTGCCAGGATAAATGGTTTGTAATTGACCCGACTCTAGGAAATGAGATCAACCAAAATCAAGGAAGCCGTCTGAAAGTGAAGGTTCTCACCTCAAATCTTGAAGAAGACCTCCTTGGGAAGATGACTGACCTGTCATGGATTAATGAACTAGCGCCGACAGAAGATGATTATAATAGGATTCTCAAAGACTTGGATAATCAAGAACTTTTCAGGAGACTTCCTATTCATTTGGATTCCCAAGGGCGAAGGACTTCAATAAAATCCGATCGGGCATATCTGCGATGTCCTAATTACAAGGCATCCAAAGAACTTGAAAATTTGGTCACTGTAGTTGAAGCGCCTACCGATGGAAACGCGGCTATCTATTACCAAAAGTTTCTCGAAGGTTGGAACTCTGAAACAGCATTGAAGACCGCACTTGAATCAGATAGTCCTTCGGTTTTTTGGAAAGACATATTGAATTGTTTACAGACGTTTGACCGCAATCGTCTCATTCGGCTTACCGATGATGAATTAATTTTCTCGTGTAGCCGTACTTCCTGGATTCCAACTAGCCTCGGCCCTAAGAAGCCCAGTCAGTTGATCCTCCTAAATGGTATTGAGGAGGATTTAAGGATCATTTTAACCGATAACCCTTCGCAAGAAGGCTTTTTTGGCATAAACGAAATAAATTCTAAATGTCTTGAACATCAGGCATTCCAGAGGGTCAAAAGATATTTGGCACCTGAGCCTGATCAAGCCATGATGATCCTGGGAGACTGTTTGCAAAATTCCCAAGATTACTGGATAGGCAATTTAGGAGATCGGGTTAAGGGATCGGATTTTCTAAACAACTTTTTATTGGTTTTTGGAAAGGCACCAAAAGAGCTGCTCCCTACAGGCTCTATTCTTAAGGCACTCGTGGATGCTAACTCCAAGGCCGTCACTATAACGGAGCGTGTGTTAAGCAAATTGGCTCGGCCGCTTTCTAAATTAAAGATAAAAAAACTTCTAGATTTTATAACTACTCGTCATGAAGAAGTTGGAAGGAATGACAAGGATAAAGTCGCTGAAGTGTTCAACTGGTATCTTAGACTACTGGTAGAATCTGAAAATATCACTCTTCAAGACTTATCTGGCATTAGGCTCCTCAATGCATTAGGAAACTGGGAATCAACAGATCGGCTGTGCATAAATGCGGAAGGAATAGATACTTCCCACTTGCTCAACAAAACCCAAGCTGACATTGTGAAAGAGTTTGTCGAGATCAATCAACCGACCAACTTTTTCCCCATTGAAAATGAACATGGACAATCCAGAATGGGTTCAGATGACCTCCGTAGCTACTTTTCGCAATTCGAAGGCTACGTCTCGTCAAGGCGCATTGGTGCTTTACTCTGTTTCTTGGGGGATGACGACACATTGGAATCAATGGCTAAAAACTTCTTAGGACATGAAAATCTCGATTTAATAAGAGATAGAATTAAGTGGGGGTTTACTGGACAGGGCTTGGACCAAGAAAAAATCAAGAGAAGATTACGCCATATAATTTATAACCAATTTTACGCAATTTACCAAATTTCAGGCAACAACCTCTGTTCAGTGCAAAACCTTCTTGGAAGGACGTTTAAAGCCAACTTGAGTAAATCCTACAATAGCATCTTTGTGGGAGAGTCCAAGAAGTTCGATAGCATTAGAAAACGTTATACTGTGACCGTAAGACCAATTAGTCCGGGGAATTTTACCAAGAATCGGCTCAGCGAGATTTTGCTCGAATCTACGCGGTATATGCTCACCTTCGCCAGCGCCGTGCCTGACAACCTAGACAACTTATGGGAAGAATGGGGAGACACGGAACAGCTAGATCTGGTAGTAGCCCAAGAAATGATAGTACAGCATTCGATGCTTTATTTCAGGCAACTCGGGGGGAAGCGCCTTACTACATTGAAGCAACTTTTGGGGAAATGGGAAGAATTGGAGTATCGCGGAGCTGAGATTAAGATTGAAGCATCCGCAGACCAAAAACCGAGACAGTTGGATGTAATTCAACAACAAGGACAACTCATGGCGTCTTTACGCAACGACCTTGAAAACCGTCCAGAGGTTCAGGAGGAGTTGCTTCAGGCCGTAAGACAAAAAATAGGAAAAGAATTTCAATACGATTTTAAATCAATTCCTTTTGAACTTTTCCAGAACTCAGATGACACTTCAACGGAACTAATAAAAATGACCGGAGGCACTGCACACTCTAATGTAAATTGTATTCATCTGATTTGGGATCAGTCCAGAATAGTGTTCATTCATTTTGGAAGACTAATAAACCAATTCAGAAAGGGGCTGTTCACGTCCCAACGAGGCAAAGAGCTTGGATACAATCGTGACTTGGAGAAAATGCTTGTATTGGCATATTCCGACAAAGGAATTTCCGAAACTCCGGTTACCGGAAAATTCGGGCTTGGCTTTAAGAGTGTTTTTCTCGTTTCCAAGAATCCCAAAGTTTTGAGTGGATCCCTTGGTTTTGAAGTAGTTGGTGGATTGTACCCGAAACGACTTGACCTACAAGACCGATCTAGACTGAAAAAGATTTTGAGAGATCAACTGGACGTTGAAGACGGGACAATATTTGAAATTGGTTTTGAAGAAAAACTTGAGCAACGTCCCAAAGATGTCATCAAGAGATTTTACCAAATGCTTCCAGTTTTACTCGTTTTCTCACGTCAAATAAAGCGCTGTCACGTAAAACAAATTGAGCAGTTCGAACCAACTACGTTGTCGTGGGATGAGACGAGAATAGGCCAATGTCAAGGCGCTTTTATTGGGAACATCCATTTCCCCTCTGATGAAGAGAAAGAATGTAAAAAAGCGATCGTGCTAAGGTCGGACGATTTTGGGGCCCTCCTATTAAACCTCGGATCAATAGGTGTTTGTGAGCTGCCAGATTTCATTCCAACCTTTTGGAACCTGGCGCCAATGGATGAACCTCCCATTGGGATAGCCATCAATAGCAACTTTGAACTTGATGTAGGGAGAGCGCAGTTAGCAAAACCATCAGAAAGACACTCGCAGCTCGTTATGGAACTTGGCCAAGCCTTTGGGCAAGCGTTGAAAAGCCTCCATACGTCGAGCACCGAAGATTGGGAATGTTTTCGACATGATCTAGGGCTGGCAGATGCCGCGACTTCATACCAATTTTGGAACTCCTTCTGGATATTGCTAGGAAAGAAAATGGCCATAGAAGTTTTCGGCAATAGTTTGGATTTGTGTAAAGATATTTTTTGGGGAATGGGCCGAGGCATGTTGTATTTGTTGGAGACATCAAAGGCGTTGCCATCAGGCTTGCACGGTGATTATGCCAGGTTAACAAAATTGGGCGATATCAAATGGTATGTTCGAGGGGTATTAGATACAGATCCCCAAATTTTCACGGAAATATCAAAGTGGAAATCTTTTAGGCAACATTTCCCGTTCGGCACCGGAGAGCTGGTTTCAGAATCTAGAATAAGAATACCCCTAAAAAATCTAGTCGCTAGAGATTTTGATTGGGAGCATGTTGACATTGTCATTGCAATAAAATGTGAACTTGGTGAATCTGGTTATGTATCGCCTGAGTCAGCCGAGAGGCTGGGGCGAACCATTAACAGACGTTTTCTGAAGCAGTTGAAAGCGAACGAACAAGAACATGAGTACCTAGCAGAATATTTAGGAAATCTCAAATTTTGCTCATTGGCGGGAAACTTAGTGTCCTGCAAAAAACTACTAATATTGCATGAGTCAAATGTGGAAGAAAGCATGAAGGCAGCATTCGCTCCGGAAGACAGTGTGTTAGATCCGGAATATGGTCTCAATGCGATTGAGTTCTTCAATGCATGTCGATTAAGAATGAATGAAGATATCAACTTAATGACCGAGTGGGGACTTAAAGCCTCAAGCCATGAACAAAAAACAGCCTTCTTGAAATACCTCGTGGACGGTGCAAGCGGTCCTAAAATTAGGGATCTCATCCTTGACAACAAGGCAGGGACATGGCTTGACAATATTGAAAAAGATCCAGCCTACAATGCACTGGAAACGAGGTATCAGCAGAAAATCTACCGATCTGTAAGCGATTGGAACAATATTTTAGGTAATCATTATTACATTTGTGAGGATAGTGAAACTCCGAAAAATCATAATTCAACCGATTATGATGCAGTCTATCCCCAAACACCATCTACAGCATTGAACAAGATCTACCATTGGTGGGCCAATGATATAAATCGTCATGTACAAGAGTTTGAGAATTCTGTTTATCCGGATGGAAAGTTCCCCGATTTAAATGCAGATCCTGAAAATGGCTCATACAATAAAAAGGAGTGGCTAAAAATTTTCCTTTTAGGCTGTCTTCACACTATGGGTTTTGTTGGAGGTCACGAGAGCAACAAGGAGTTCGTTAGAATATGTGAACGAAAAACCTGGCTCAGCTTGCTTGCAGAATCAGATCAAAATCGTACTGGTTGGCTTGAAGAGGTTGATCGGCACATCGATAAGCAGACATATGACATCGAACACTACCATTCGATGCGTCAACTTCTTAGCGCCTTCTTTATCGGTAGCCGTCTTGAAAAATACATCGACTGCTTGATGGCTATAAACAAGATTAATCATGATAGTTTTTCGCTAGATCAGATCATTGCGCCAAATGCTAGTGATTTTTTCAGAGGTAGTGGCCTTGATGCTCCTCCGCTCAGGCCTATGCTTGGGATTGGAGTACATTTCATTCTCCGCGAACTCTACCGTAACAAAATCCTAACCCATAAAGGTGGCTATTCTTATTGTTACATGCCCACATCCGGACTAAGAAAACTCTTTAAAATTCTTCGTTGGATAGATACCGAGGAAAAGCTTAATCATTCTGAATTCTCGAAGGAAGTTTTTAGATTCCTGTGTCGAAATGTCGGGGCAGAAAAAGCTTTGTTTTGCAACAGCTTTGACATTCCGTTGCAGTTGGTTGCAGAGGAAGCATCTCTCCAGAAAAGATTTCTAGGTTGCACGATTGCAGATCTAGAACTTTTTTCAAGGGAGAAATGGCTTTGAATTTGGAAGCAGGTCTGTTATCAGCAGGCAAAAAGGTAAGGCACCATCAGCACGGCATGGGGTCTGTAATTGTCGCAACAGATCAGACTGTAGTGGTGAGGTTCGACTCCGGTATTCACGAATGCTTAGCCGATGAATTGGAAGCTATTGCTTCAATTGATGAAGATCTGCTGAGGCCTGAATGGGATACCCCGTTAGAAGTAATCAACAAACTTCAGGCCGAAGCCATAGTTTCAATAAACGACGCTTGGGGGGTTTTCGCAAGGTCAAAGATAGAGTTGCTTCCGCATCAGTTGTGGGTATGCCGTCAAGTAAACCGACAATGGCCCACGAACTGGATGGTGGCAGACGATGTCGGCCTCGGAAAAACAATTGAAGCGGGTCTCATACTAACCCCTTTGCTGGTCTCTCGTAAGGTCAAAAGGCTACTCGTATTGTGTCCTGCTTCACTAGTAGACCAGTGGCAATATCGCTTGAGAACCATGTTTGATATTCGACTCACACCCTATCTTCCCGAACTAGACACGGCTAGGACCGACTTTTGGCAGACCCACAATCAGGTCGTGGCCTCAATCCAGACCTTGCGAATGGGGACCAAAGAAAAAAGTCCCAAGAAACTGCAAGAAAGAAGACAGAGACTCATTGAAAGTGAGCCGTGGGATATGATCCTGGTGGACGAAGCGCACCATCTTAATGCGCACGAGAAAGAAGGGGTGACACTGGGCTATCAGTTAGTGAGAGATATCCGGGAAAGAAGCCATGGATCTTCGCTGATCTTTTTTACCGGGACCCCACATAGGGGCAAAAACTATGGTTTCCTGGCTCTCCTGCAACTCCTTCGACCAGACCTTTTTGATGCGGACAATTCGTTCGAGGAGCAACTCGCCAAATTACCAAGTGTAATGATACGAAATAACAAGTGTAATGTCACCGATATGGCCGGACGACGCATTTTTCAGGAACATGTCGTCAAATCCAGCACCTATACTTACTCCGAGGCCGAAAGACAATTTTATGACATGCTGAGTGATTTCATTATTCGAGGCCGGGCCTATGCAGCCAATCTGTCCGTATCTGATCAGCGAACAGCTACCCTAGTGCTCATTGCCATGCAAAAGCTAGCCTCGAGTTCTGTTGCGGCTATACGACGTGCAATCAACAACCGACTTGCCGGCATACAGAGTCGACGCTTTCAGATTCAGGAGTTAAACAGGCAAGTCGAACGTTACAGAGAGATGCAGGCCGATGGTGTGGGTGATGAGATTGCCAGTCTTGAAGAAACTATATTCGATCTTTCATCAGCGATTAGCCTTATGGCCCATGAGGAAACGGCCCTTACCCAATTACTTGATGTGGCCAACAATATAGTGAAAGAAACCAAGATCAGCAAAATTGTTGAGTTGGTAGAAAGTGATTTTTCCGGCAGATCAATATTATTTTTTACAGAATATAAGGCCACTCAATCCCTGCTCATGTCAGCCCTAATGGAGAAATATGGAGAAAACAGCGTAACATTCATCAATGGCGATGCAAGGGCAGACGGCGTTACAATGCCTGACGGGAAAATTAAGTCTTTCTTTGCGGACCGCCATGACGCAGCTAGATCATTTAACCGAGGAGGGGCTCGTTTTCTTGTTTCTACCGAGGCCGGTGGAGAGGGGATAGACCTTCAGGAAAATTGCTATACGTTAATCCATGTTGATCTGCCCTGGAATCCCATGCGACTCCACCAAAGGGTAGGACGCCTGAACCGTTACGGACAAAAAAGATTGGTAGAAGTTGTGACACTCCGCAACGATGATACGGTAGAATCAATGATTTGGGATAAACTGAATGAAAAGCTTGCCCTGATTAATAAGGCGCTCGCTGCTGTCATGGAAGAGCCTGAAGACATGCTTCAGCTTGTACTGGGAATGACATCTCCCAATTTTTTTAATGATCTATTCTCACAAGGCCCAACAGTGCCCAAAGACAAGATTCAGGACTGGTTTGACCATCAAACGGGAAAACTCGGGGGGCAAGACGCTTTGGACGCAGTAAGACTTTTGGTTGGAAATGTTAGCAAATTTGACTTTAGGGATTTTTCAAAACGTCTTCCTAAAGTTGAGCTGAAAGATCTCGCGCAGTTCTTTGAAACAACCTTGTCATTGAATGGAAGGAAATTGATTTCGTCAGAATCGGGCATCAGTTTCAAGACACCTGATAATTGGGGGAAAGGTGAGCCAGCGATAAGATCTAGATATGAGAACATGACGTTCGACAGGGAAGTGGCCAGAAAAGAATCACCAGAGCGACTTCTTGGAATAGGCCACAGGGTTTTTGACAAGGCAGTTGAAATTTCCAGAGAAAGTTTGGCTACTGTAGCTATTTTGGCTAACGAATTTCTTTTGTTTCCTTTGGTGGTGCTTCGAATCAGAGACCGTGTAACCAGCGATTTCGTAAAGCCTGCCGTAGTGGCCGGCGTTAAGATAGGAGAGCCAGTAGAAGAATCAAAGCTTATGATGGATTGGGAGATACTAACTTTCTTGAACGGGCTTCCTGTGAGAAAAGATTTTATGCGGCAACCTTCCCAACCATCAGAGGACCTGAATTGCTACAGGAAGTCTATCGACCAAGCGCGCTCGGTTATTATGTCCCAGCTAGACACTCTGGATTTAGGGTTTCGGGCACCGGAAGCTCAGGTGATAGCCGCGCTATTTCCATGCAAATAGTTTTCATATTGGCCTGAAAATTGTCGAAAACAACAATAATATAAATTGATGCTTCAGCTTGTACTGGGAATGACATCTCCCAATTTTTTTAATGATCTATTCTCACAAGGCCCAACAGTGCCCAAAGACAAGATTCAGGACTGGTTTGACCATCAAACGGGAAAACTCGGGGGGCAAGACGCTTTGGACGCAGTAAGACTTTTGGTTGGAAATGTTAGCAAATTTGACTTTAGGGATTTTTCAAAACGTCTTCCTAAAGTTGAGCTGAAAGATCTCGCGCAGTTCTTTGAAACAACCTTGTCATTGAATGGAAGGAAATTGATTTCGTCAGAATCGGGCATCAGTTTCAAGACACCTGATAATTGGGGGAAAGGTGAGCCAGCGATAAGATCTAGATATGAGAACATGACGTTCGACAGGGAAGTGGCCAGAAAAGAATCACCAGAGCGACTTCTTGGAATAGGCCACAGGGTTTTTGACAAGGCAGTTGAAATTTCCAGAGAAAGTTTGGCTACTGTAGCTATTTTGGCTAACGAATTTCTTTTGTTTCCTTTGGTGGTGCTTCGAATCAGAGACCGTGTAACCAGCGATTTCGTAAAGCCTGCCGTAGTGGCCGGCGTTAAGATAGGAGAGCCAGTAGAAGAATCAAAGCTTATGATGGATTGGGAGATACTAACTTTCTTGAACGGGCTTCCTGTGAGAAAAGATTTTATGCGGCAACCTTCCCAACCATCAGAGGACCTGAATTGCTACAGGAAGTCTATCGACCAAGCGCGCTCGGTTATTATGTCCCAGCTAGACACTCTGGATTTAGGGTTTCGGGCACCGGAAGCTCAGGTGATAGCCGCGCTATTTCCATGCAAATAGTTTTCATATTGGCCTGAAAATTGTCGAAAACAACAATAATATAAATTGATTATCTAATATGCTCACATGATTTCAATAACTTTCAAACGAAATTACATGAATTAGCAATATTTCCAGTATGTTACATGTTTGCGCCAATTGTGCTATAATATGATTACGATGATTGATCAATTTTCATCATAACCGCAATGTCGGCAAAAATTAGACAGAGAGCGTCTGTAATCTCACAAGTGAGTTAACACCTAGCTTCTGAACAATCGCCAACTTTTCACATGCCAGCAGGGGAACAAGAATGGTCCATATACCGTGGACACAGTGTATCCCTGAGCCCGACTCTGCAAATTGACCTAACCAGTTTGCCTTCAAACCGAGAGATCAAGCTGAAGCAAAAGGAGGTTGATAATGAAGATCAAAAATCTATTCAAGGCATCTCTGGACGTAGTCCAGGAAATTCATCCATTCATACTCCAGCAAAGATTCCTCAATCTTCCAGAAGATGACCAGAAGTTGATTCTCAGTGTCGCAGCGGTTCTGATGATGGCAAGACCAGACATGGCCGATTTGGCATTAGATCGATCGGTGGACTTCGATAACGAAGATATTCCGGAATGCTGAGGAATGATTAATAAAGTCAATGCGAAGTGGTCCGAACAAAGGCTGCATAGCATTTTTGTAGAGCACGACAGTTCTAAAAATCTAGGGTCTCTGCAAAAACATCATGAATGGCGCACCCCTTTTTCAATAATTTTTTAAAAATTTTTATAACGTGCGTCCCCATTTGACACATATCGGGATGATAATGCGAATATCACAAGCAAAGGGAGGTTGAAAATGAAGATCGATAACCTGTTCAGGGCATTTAAAGAGGTGGTCCGCGAAGTAGACCCATTTGCCCTTGAGCAACGCTTCCTGAGACTTTCCCCTTATGACCAAAGCTGATCTTGAATTTAGCCATGGTCTTGTTGATGGCCAAGCTGGACATGACCGATTCTATGTTCGAAGAAACTGCGAACGTCCTGTATGAAGACCTGCCGGAATGCTGAAGGAGGACGCGAAAATGAAAAAATTGATGGTAATATTGACAATGTTGAGCGTGATACTTCCAGTGGCGGCCATGGGGGCTGACTATCTGGACCTGGACAAAAGAGGTAAGGTGAGAGGACGTGCAACGGACGACGGGGACACAGTGAGATTTTATGATAAATCCAACAACCCCAGGGGTTGGTATGACCGGGACACAAATACGACATTTGACAGGAATAACAGGCCGACTGGGACGATTTATGATTTTGACAACGATTGAGATTATTGAATTGAATATTATCAGATAGTTGTCCTCAGCACGGTCAAATCTGACTCCTATTAATGAAGGGTTGTGCTGTAAGGATAGAGAGCAGCTTTTGCACTTAAACCAGTGTCCACTTCTTCGAAAGAATTGATCTGTGGGCCTGGGCTGGTTCAGTGAGCCTTTCAAGAACGGCCTCCGTGCTATTCAAGCTCGCGCCACAGCGCCCACAGAAATTCATGCCTTCGTGGGTCTGAAATTGGCATTTCCAGCATGGCATGGTTTCCCCCCGCAAGATCATGGCCTAGGGGATGAAGAGGAAACAAGGTTCCTCCAACTTCCCCGATCGTCAGCCTTTACTTGTATGCCCCTTCGCTGACTTGTTGACGAATTACCTTCTTGTTTAGTTTTCCAACACTTGTTTTGGGGATTTCCTGAACAAGATAGAACCTATCAGGAATTGCCCATTTGGATATTACACCCTTGTCAGCAAATTTCTGCATATGCGTCTTTAAAATATCCTCAGAAAACGTGTGATCAGGAGCAAGCACAACAAGGGCTACAGGACGTTCGCCCCATTTTTCGTCTGGAACCCCTATTACGGCAACCTCCGAAACTGAAGGGTGCTGGCTGATAATGCTTTCCAGTTCAAGGGATGAAATCCATTCTCCGCCGGTTTTGATGACGTCCTTAAACCTGTCAGTTATCTTGACATAGCCTTCCGGATCCATATTTGCCACATCACCTGTGTGTAACCAGCCACCTTTCCACAATTCTTCCGATTTTTCGGGAGATTTGAAATATCCCTGGGTCAACCATGGTGTTCGTACAACTATTTCTCCGGTGGTTACGCCATCATGAGGGACTTCGTTTCCTTGTGAGTCAATGATCTTGAGGTTAACAAGTGGAGTAGGCAGTCCTGTTTTCGTCAATACGTCTATTTTCTCCTCAAGTCCCCAATCCGCCATTTGAGGTTTCAAGTTGGCCGCTGTAAGCAACGGGCACGTTTCTGACATTCCGTAAGCCGCAATGATTTCGATCCCCAGATCCATTGCCGCTTTAGCAAGCCCTTTGGGCAGGGCGGACCCACCGATTACAACCTTCCAGTTGCTCAGATCTACCTGTTTCGCTATCGGGCTGGTTACAAGCATGTGGAGGATTGTGGGAACACAATGAGAGAATGTAACCTTCTCGGAAAGTAACAGCTTTAGCAACATGGCCGGTTCGTACCTTCCGGGATAAACCTGTTTGCAGCCGATGAGAGTGGCCAGGTAGGGGATACCCCATGCATGCACATGGAACATTGGTGTTATGGGCATGTAGACGTCTTTAGACTGGAATCTTACTATGGACGTAAAAGCAGACAGAGCCATGGACATATCAAAAGTGTGCAGCACCAGTTGACGATGACTATAGTAAACGCCCTTCGGGTCTCCTGTTGTACCGGTCGTGTAGAACAAGGTCGCCATGGTGTTTTCATCAAAATCAGGGAATTCAAAATTGGGCGCCGCTTTGTCCAGTAAATCCTCATATTCACCAGCTAGGGACAACGTTGTCTTCGGACCCTCGTCGCTGTCCTTTAACAGGATGATCTTTTTCACCGTCTTCAACTGCCCGGCTATGCTTTCAATAAGAGGAACAAACTCTTCATTGACCAACAAGACTGTATCTTCCGCATGATTGATTGTGTAAACGATCTGGTCGGCGGAAAGTCTTACATTAACTGTGTGAAGGACTGAACCGATCATGGGAACAGCAAAAAAGCATTCCAGATAACGATGCGAATCCCAGTCCATTACCCCTATAGTATCGTCAAATCCTACTCCCAGACTTGTTAGAGCCGAAGCGAGACGGTTTATCCGCTCATACAGGTCCCTGTACGTCATTCTAAGTTTGTCCCGGTAAACGATTTCCTGATCGGGAGCATAAAGAATGGGGGTGATCAAAATGTTTTTAATCAAAAGCGGATAGCTATACGCGCTAGGTGTTCTCTGAATCAGTCTGGGTTTCTTATCCATCTTGAAACTCCTTGAATTGTGATAATACTTCTTCTCAAGTTCTGCCGAGCAGATTTGGTCTTATTGTGACTGATAGAAACAGAAACGAAAGTAGATAGAATTAGTCAATCAATCCTATCGAGATTGACTCTAAAGTCAACAAATTTCAAAATTAATTACCACAATAAATTTCGTAACAACTCGCGGATTAAATCCAAGTCTAAATTTTGTAAAACGATTCGTCGAATTCGGGTTTGTTAGCGTATTTCTTCATGAACAACGCGGGGAATTGGTCCAAATTCAGCAGTATCGATGGTTCCAACGCCACCCCACTCTGATTCAGCGCTTCAATTATTTTCCCGGGATCTGGGGGACATGTCTTGACAAAAATGGCATCTTTGAGGTCAGGATTCTTTTTGTGAGCTTCAAAAAGACATTTTCCGACAAGTATGGATTTTTTCCCTGGAGTAGGTTTCATCAATTTCCCTGTCAGTACTTCGACATTCGGCCAGGGTGATCCTTTCCATGACATGGCTATTGAAGCCAGCACTGCTCCGGTAAGAAGTGAACAGTAAGTACAAAGACTGGAGTCATATTTTGGATAAGTTATCCCGCTAATTCCCATCTTAGCCATGGATAAAGGAAGTGAATTGTCTTCTGTATAAGGAAATGTATGATTGTGAAACGATGCAACTGATTCAAGTTCGAGCCCTTGAATGTTTATATCAGTCATGTCCATGGGCCGTGAACGGAATCGCGCGGCATGCGCAAGATGAGGGACCTGGTCCGGAGAATGCCCTAATATAGTCGAGCCGACAAAATCGGCTGATAAAACATCCCAGGAAGCGACCAATAGATCGTAGTTGATCTTCCGGTGCTCAAAAGCAGGGCCTCGTTCATTTGAATAGATCCCATCAATGATGGTTAGAATGTTGGGAAAATTGTTGCATAGCTTCGAGACATAGAAATTTAGGTCCCGATCCCCATCCACATTGTGGCACTTCTTTCGAGACTTTATGTCAATGGTTCCTTTGAGATTTTTGATCCCCAAACTCACTACTGTCTGTGCATGAGTTTTGAGCACCGGAAGATCAACTACGAGATCACTGTCCAGAATATCCTTGTTAAAGTTAAGGGACACATTGTCACCCAGATCTACCTTTTCAAATGGGCGATCGAAGACATTGACGCACTTCACTCCGTATTGTTTTTCCAATGACCTGTAACCAAGTTTTTGATACGCGTCTTCCTGAGTTTCTTTGTCCTTGGGATCTAGCACTACAGTCCCTTCGCCAATAGTTATATCGTTTATTCCATGCTCAACGAGTAGTTTCACCACGTCAGCCATAACTCTTGATGTTGTTATTACACCCCACTTAGGAAAAGAAACGGACTTACTCCAAAACACAATATTGGGTTTAATGAAAACTTTGGCTGTCTTAGGAACTTTGCTTAGTCCACCGGCCAATTTAACAACCTCCCGGACTGAATCTACGGGAGCTATGTATTGAGAGATTCCAACTACATGTTTTTCCATGTTTTTCCTCTAATCTTCAGGCACCACGAGCCATTTTTCTGACAAGGGACGGATTAAACGAATGAAATATGGCGGCAAAGATTTTTACATCTTGTATGCTAAAGAACTTTACGGATTTGAAGCGCCCTTTCAGCAATTATTCATAAGGTTTACGAAACATCCCCGCATTTGTCTACTAAAAAATATGGATTTGAATTTTGGATTGGTCCCCATGATTAACCTTAATAACCATGGGAACCTCGATGTGCGGACTAAACTAATTGTTGATAGAAATAAGATTAAATTTAATTAAAAATCTCAATAAGTTCAATTTACAGACCTTTGGTGAGCTTATCCCAAAGTGAAAGAATATCAGTTTTCGCACTGTCTTTTTTTTCATCAAGTTTCTTGTTTAGAGCTGAAAACTGGTCTGTCATCGCCTTCACTTTGTCGGAAACTTCTTTGCCACCCCTCTCTTTGAGGACCCTAAGGCTTTCACCGGCATCTTTAATGTAGGCTTTCGCTCCTCCCCATTCCTTGTTTTCCACACTTCTGAATGCCTCCCACAAGTCTGACCTGGCTCTAACGATGGGAGCGTCCCATTCGTCATATTCAAAAACAACCAGTCTGTTCTGAATATCAGCCAGACTTTGATTAGCAGCGGCGCCATCCTTGTTGTCCAGAGATTCAAGCGCTTTTTGCAGATCGGTTTTAGCGCCTCTTACGTCAAGAGAAGCCTTGGTAAATATAAAATCTATGTCCATTGGGGAAGAGGAATTCTTTGCCGCAGCCTGAGCGGCCGCTTCTTTCTTGGCCTGTTTTATTGGAAAAAGCACCGACTCTGATTCATCCATTTCCGAATAAACAGGCACAATCAATTTTTCAATGGTCCGCTTATCTGTGTAAGTTGTATCTCCAGATTTTATGGTAGCGTCAACATCGTACGTAGGAGCCGCATTCTCAATGATCTTGACTAGAGTCAATCCCTTGTTCACATCCTGTTTTGCAGCCTCAAGGTCATTGTTTCGTATGTCCTGACGAGCCATATGCACATGGGTCAGAATCCGACCAGCCGCTTCGGAAAGCGCCCTGTACTCTGCGTCGGTAAGCTTTTTCTTTGGAGTGACCTTTATGGTGGAAGTGATGTTGTCCTCCGCCAAAGCTGCCCGTTCAGTAACAACATTCAGGCAAAGAATGCCCGCGCAAAACATCAGAATACAGACTGAAAGCCTCTTAATCATCATAAACTAATCCCCTTTCTTTAATAATTTGCGTAGACTTGTGTTGTCACGAAAGACTCACTTCTGGTGAATCTTGCCTTCATTACGTTAACGACAAGCTAATTAAATTTTGGTTCTCATCATAAACATCTTAATATAGGCTAAAAGAAATCTTCGCAGACATACCTGGCGATAGCAGGCCCAGACGTGAAGCCGGGACTATCAATTCCTACCAGGTGAATCCTTTTGTCGCATAGGCGCCCCGCCCTGCCTGAAGACCACCAAAATTTGGCGTCAAATCGCAAGCTTTCAGGCCTGGCATGAATATTTGTACCGTTGCAATGTAATTCCTGACACGCCCCTCTGCGAAATTTCATGGAATCGTCTCGAATAAAAGCGGTTTTGAGAGGGAAACCAGCATCAACCATTCCGGCTAAATTAAAAGCGTCTACACCAGCAGAATTAACCAGTCTTTGAGGCTTTGCCCACTCAACATTTCTGTCGCGATATCGGATCTTAACAACTGGAGAGCCCCCTTCCAAAGTGAGGTCAATTACTTCAGTTCCAATCATAAATTGAACTCCCTGGTTTAAAGCCAGAAACTAGACCTGTCTCACCGGGGAAGTCGGCTCAAAAACGCCGGAATTTGCGATTAACAGGGCTTAAACTGCTTGAAAGTTCGGTTCAGGTTCATGGATTTCAAAGGAAGATTATGGCCGATTTCCGTATAATTAGAGATTTAAGTACGGACAAACAAAATTTTAACGAAATGAGAACCTTCTTTTACACTTCGGCATCTAAGTGGTTATGAAAGAGAAAATATCTCGGGACACGGAGGAAATATACAATGAGCGCAACACGTGAATTCGTAGCAAATATAAACGAGGGCATTGGGCAGAGAATGGATGATCTAAATTACAGGCCCAACATAGAGGTATGGCCGGAAGAAGATGACTTTGCAAGATGGGTAGCGTCTCATAGAGATAGGGTTAGATCTGTAATATGCAATACCCCTGAATTCGCTGATTCACCTTTCTGTGGTAGGGGAGCGCATTAGTAAGAAGGTCATTGATAGTACAGGCAAAATTGACGCGCCAGCCCATCTCCGGAATTAACTAAATAATTTGCAAACGAAGGCTGGTTTTGAGATGGGCAAATTTATATAAACTTCGAATACCCGTTTCAGATCGACAAGGAATTGCAACTAATCGATGCTGAAACGGGTTAAATTTTTTTATTGCCGATTTACCACCATCCGTCGACCTGACATACCGCATTTTGTCGAGTTCGACCCTTCCCGGAACATGGCACGTACCGTATATAAATAATTTATTATCTCAGTGCGCAATCTAGTTTAGCGTTCTATACTGCTCTGAATGTTTTCGGTGATTTTTCCAGTTTTCCAGATACAATTCGGCAAGCTCTCTGGATTTGATAATAATTAAATTCTCCGCATTCTTATGTTCAGCAGCATTGGTAAAGTTGAAAGAACCTGTGATCACTGTATTCCTGTCTATGATCATAATCTTATTATGAGCGATTGTGTGTTGACCATCAACAAAGGCAGGAATTCCAGAATGAGTCAAAAATTTAGCCGGGTTATATTTCTCAGCCACCTGCGTTCCATCAAGAATGACCTCGACATCAATCCCTCTCTTGTGGGCAGCCAACAGCGCTTTAGCAATGGCTCTGGAAGTGAAAGAATAGGCCTGAACCAGCACCTCCGATTTGGCCGAGTCTATTTCATTAACAATAGCTTTGGTACATCCGCCTTCCGGACTAAAATAGACTTGGACAGGTGTATTGTTTAGAATTAACTCCTTTCCACAACAGTTCCAACAAGGCGTCAATATCAGCAGCGAGGTAATAATTGTGATCGCACGTGTAACCCGAGATTTCATGATACTCCTCCAGTCAATTTTACGATCAATCGTTGAGATAATAGTGTTCCTTGCAAAACCCGGTCGCTGGTATACTTTAATTGAGTCTCGACCAATCGCGTCCATCCGGAGAACTACGGAATGCCTACCATCGGTATAATAACATGTCAAATCTTGGAATTGGAGTTTTCTCATCTTCTTGTGAAGGACCCGGACGTAACGAGTATAACAGTACTTCGTGACCATTACTCTGAAGGCATTATAGAAGCCCTGGGGCAAAATAGCGGATCTGAGCCTGAAACAATTCTTTATTTAGGCGAGTATTCTCCAGAGTTGTCCGATCGACTCGAAGTTCTTGTGCGTGTCATGGAATTAGGCCTCCACTCTGTAATAAAGAAACTTCGAGATACGGTGGTCAAAGCGGTTTTTGAGATGGCTCACTATGTTGACATCATTTTCCTTGGCTACGGTTTGTGCGGTAACGCTCTTGACCAACCCGATGAACTCTTCGCCAACGCCGGCCTACCGGTTTTCCTGCCTAAGGAAACCTTTAATCATGTTGATGACTGCGTTGGTCTTATAATAGGTGGACGCGAGAATTATTACGAGGAACAATGCAAACAGGCAGGCACGTTCTTTATGAATTCCGGCTTTACTCGCCACTGGAAGGACTTGATCCACAAAAATATTTGTGGCGACAAAGACTTGGCTATGTCCAAACGTCTCATGGCCAATTATCAGAGAAGTCTTCTCTTGCCTACCCCCGTCATGGGTGAAGACGAAATGATGGCGAATGTCCGGGAATTCAATGACATCTATGGCCTTCGAAGTGAAGTAAGACATGGGTCGCTGGAGATTCTCGAAAAGAACTGGGAGCAGGTTAAGGGCTTTGTTAAAGACGGGCTGGACCAATCCAATCAAATCGGAAAGCATTGATTTTCATAGTGGAAGACCGTAAGCTGGCAATTGTGGGTATATATGAGTAGCTGTAGAGCATTGGATGATCTGGAACAGAAGCGATTACCGGGCCGTTTTGAAACGGTTGTAGACGCGCATGTGCATCTGTTTCCCGATCCGATTTTTCAGGCAATCTGGCGGTGGTTTGACCAGTTCGCGTGGCCTATCCGTTACAAACTGACATCTTCCCAAATAATCGAATTCCTTACCTCCAGAGGTGTAGCCCGCGTCCTGGGATTGCATTACGCTCATAAACCGGGCATGGCTCGCCAATTAAACCGATATATGGCTGGACTATGTCGGGATCATCCTCAGCTGATCGGTACAGCTACTGTCTTCCCCGGTGAAAAAAATGCAGTAGACATTTTAAAGGAGGCCTTTCAAATGGGGCTCACAGGAGTAAAGCTCCATGCCCATGTCCAATATTTCGCCATGGATGACTCAGTAATGTATGAAATATATGAATGTTGCGCTGATCACAACAGGCCATTGATCATGCACGTGGGACGGGAGCCAAAGAATCCAGATTATCTTTACAAACGAGATCCTTACGAGACATGCAAGGCAGAAAAGCTGGAGCGCATTCTGATAAATTATCCCAGCCTGAAAATTTGCGTGCCTCACATCGGCGCAGACGAATTCGATCAGTACAGGCGGTTGTTGGAATGTTACGATAACCTGTGGGTCGATACGGCAATGGTTCTCGTGAAATATGTCCCAAATTTCAGGTATCCGAAATTATTGGACCTCCGATCGAATCGGGTCATGTTTGGAACAGATTTTCCGAATATACCTTACGCCTGGGACACAGAGATCCGTCAGTTGGAAGCGCTTCAACTAACCGATGATTTTCTCGTAGGCATCCTCGAGCGTAACGCGTCTGAGTTTTTATCCATCAAAATGTAAAAATCGTTTTTTCTTGTCTTGGCAGTTAATTTATAATTGAGTGTCTCTTATAAGCCCACCGTGTCGATTCACAACAAGTGCTTCACGCTTGGCCCTACCCCTTGTGTGTCGTTTGTTTCAATTTTAGGCTATCGCCTTTAATTATAGTAGAAGCGGGTTTCTCGAGTTAAGCTCTCAACTCTTTGGCGCACATGTTGGAGACTTCACATGCGGCTGCGAATCCTTCAGAAGTCTTACCCACAAAGATCAAAGAGTATCGACCCTTGGTAACAGTCCCGATATGGATGCAATGACCCCCTCCTCCACTAGTAACAGGAGAACATGAAAGCCAATCAAAATTAGGAAACAAGAAGTTTTCCGTCTTCTTCTTTGCAATGGCGATCTCGAAATAATCGAGGTGACCCCATAAACCGGCAGCCTCGAGCGCAGCGTGCAGATCAGCATGAATGTCTTTAACAGAGCGTTTTCTTAATCGTCCCTCGTTATCTTCAGTTTCAATCATTACCATCTTCTTTCTCTTTGAACCTTTATAGGAATTAGCTCTAAAATTTCACCCTACTCGACGTTTCAAATTGAGCGCCGGAAATTCGGGACCAAGTGACTGATTAGGCTAATATGATTTTTGCAGCCTCTCGGGATGCGAAGGAAATGTCCAGCAGGATTTATAAGACTTTGAATTAACAAAACAGAACCGATCCATCTGAAGTCTTTAAAATCTTTGTAATCACTGAATCACAAGCCTTTCTATAAAATTAGACCTATTATGAACCAATTTGATCCAAGAATGGAGGAATTATTCTTCCCCCCCCGCAAAAAAACCTATATTAGAAACAAAAGCCTATATCTTGGTTACATGGTTCATAACGGCTGGTTTGATGATACCTATTAAGAGCGTACCGTCCAAGAATGTCTTGCAACGATCCGGAGCGAACCAACTTTTTATCGAAGTCCGCATTCGGCCGCACAGTGGGCATATTGATTTCCGGCACCCGAAAATCGGCGTTCCATACACTCGCGATAGCAGGCGTCATCTTCCCAATCTCTACGCTGACCGCCGCTTGACGGAGGGCTTTCATCGAGGGTTTTGCTCAATCCGTTCATCCAACCGTTGATCTGCCATATCGACCATAGCGTCTGCGCCAGAAAAAAGAAACCTCCTACAGCAAACGCCAGAACTCCGAAACTTATGAGTAATTGCCAATCCATCGTCTGCCTCCTGGTTCATCTGTTTTCTTATAAATTTAGATGCAGGTAGGTAGTTTCAGATTCGTAACTGTTCAGAGGGAAACAGGAATTGATCTTTTCGCAAGGCGCGGCATTCGCGGAGAATAATGAGAACTGGCATCTCCTGGTCAACAAGTCAGGGACCTCTGGAGACCGCCAGAGGAACTCTACTCCGTGCGTTACATCTAATACACCCCAGAATTGCGTAGAGTACAGGAAGTAGCGGTAATCTGCCTCTGTAAACGGGCTTTCCGCCAATGCGGGAGCCACATATCACCGTCGTCCTGCAAATGCGCTCTCCATTCTAGAGAGTAGTTTGCTGCTCTTCAGGCGATTTCAAAATGATTCGGCAATCTGCAACCACGGCGCCCTTCCCCTTCTCATAAACCATTAATGGATTAATATCGAGTTCATGAATCTCTGGATGATCCATTACCATAGCTGACAAACTAACAAGGGAACGCTCAAGGGTCTCAACATCCAAGACAGGTTTGCCTCGATACCCTTGAAGTATTTTTGCGCCTTTGATGCCATTGACCATTCCATGGGCTTCATTGCGCCCTATAGGCGCCACGCGAAAAACAACGTCCCGGAAAACTTCCACAAAAATACCCCCAAGTCCGAACATGAGCAATGGCCCGTACAATGGGTATCTGTTCATACCCAGAATAATTTCCTGCCCTTCTTGAGCCGCCATTTGCTGGACCAGGACTCCGTCAATAATCGCATTGGGAACATGTTCGAGCGCTCGTCGAGTGATAGCCTCGAATTCTTCTATCGCTGTCCTGCCGTCATTTACATTCAGGGCAACACCACCAACATCAGACTTGTGGAGTATTTGCGGTGAGGCAATCTTTAGCGCTACCGGCGCTTTGATGGATTCAGCAAACTCGCCAGCCTCCTCTTTAGTCTTGGCGAGTTTGGAGGGAAGTGTTTTAAACCCATAGCATTCAAGAAGCTGTTCTCCTTCTGATGCGCCCATACTGGGCCGACCCTGATCCAGAACACTTTTTATAATTTCCGAAGCCCGGTCCTTATCATGAATCAGCTTGAATTCATCGAGAAAACGACGATTCACCCAGCGAGAATACTGATAGAGGGCTCCAAACGCCTGCGCCGCATGCTCCGGAAAACGAAACACAGGAAGTCCCTGTTCCTGTAGGTGATTTACTCCTGCTGAGACATCAATAACTCCCATGAAGCAGCAGAGAATGGGTTTTGAAGTGTTCATCGAGATCCGGGCTATAACTTGTGCCGTGCCCAAGACGTTGGTCATGGACTGAGGGGTGAGAATTACGATAGCTCCATCAACTCCGTCGTCCTTGATAACTGCCAAAAGCGCATTTTCATATCTGTCTTCGGGCGCGTCGCCGATAACATCTACTGGATTGTGTACATTAGCCGTAGGAGGTAGATGACTCTCCAAAGTTTCGATAGTGTTCGGGCCAAATTTAGCCAGTTCCAGACCGGATGATACCGTCATGTCCGTGGCAACTATGCCCGGACCACCCGCATTGGTGACAATACCCACCCGATTTCCTGCGGGAACCTTTTTACATGAAAATGCGGCCGCATAGTTAAACAGATCCTCAATTGAATCCGCTCTGATGATGCCAGTTTGCTCGAAAATGGCGTCGTAGATAGCGTCTGACCCGGCTAGGGACCCCGTATGGGAAGCGGCGGCGCGCCGCCCAGCGGCGGTTCTTCCCGACTTTATAACGAGTATAGGGGTGGGGCGATGCCCTGATGTAATATGCTTTGCTGTCTTTATGAACTCCGGGCCATGACTAATCTCTTCCAGATAGACCATAATAACGTCGGTTTCCGTGTCTTGATGGAGAAAAAGCAGGAGTTCCTGTTCATCGACATCGGCCTTGTTGCCGATTGAGACGAATTTCGAAAAGCCAAAATCGCGTTCTGCCGCAAAATCAAGCACCGCAGTACAGAGGGCTCCACTCTGAGATATGAATGAGATATGACCGAACGCCGGCATATGGGTAGAAAAGCTGGCATTGAGCCGAACAGATGGATTCGGGTTGATCACTCCCAGACAATTGGGCCCCACCATACGGATCCCGGCTTCCTGACACTTGGCTACAATTTCATCTTCAATCCTACGCCCATCCCCACCAACTTCCCGGAACCCTGCGGACACTATCACGATTCCTTTTATTCCCTTTTCCGCGGCTTCTCCCACCGCGCCAAGGGCCGCTTTAGGCGGTAGGACAATGATGGCCAAATCGACAGGTTCAGGTAATTCGGAAATAGAAGGATATGCCTTTACAGATCTTATGTACCTGGCTCTAGGATTTACTGGATACAGGGTCCCTTGATAATCTCCTTGAAGAATGTTCACGAAAATGTCGTGGCCCACTTTGCCGGGGGTAGTGGAAGCGCCCACAACCGCTACGGATTGGGGAGAAAATATGGCGTCGAGTTCACTCATACATTTTCCTTTCGTAATGTTTATGACAACAGGTTTCAAAATTGCGGATCTGATGGTCTTGTAAGCCTGTGTTTTCCATACGTTGCCATGGCTATTTCTCCGAAATCGAAGACGCTCCGCCTCAGTCTGGAGATGTTATAAAGAGATCTTGCGGGAGACCCAAAAGATATTGTAGATAAGCCCTTCATGTCAGCGCCTCTATCGCTTCTTGTTTTCCCCAAAAGAGTGCGCCAGGAAATCCCTCCATCGACACAATCGACATGGCCCTGGAACCCAACCTCCATTCCTCTTGACACTTCATACGCCTGTGCCTTATATAGCCGAAATTTGCGTTGACGCCATGGCGCAATTACTGTTTGAATGGAGACTAGGGCTGAGTCCTTAAGCCAAAGCTCCAGGATGTAATGCCGTAGTGTCCTGAAAGAGTTGGTAAAGTGGTCCTTGATTTACAAAGGTTTATCCTGAAATAAACATGTCTTGTCAAGCGGCCTGTCTGTCCAGCGGCGTAATTTAGTAACGATTCCCATGTCTTGAACGAACAAACCGCTCGTTTTCACTTTTAACCGGGAGGCCCCATGCCTATTCACAATTCACACCCATCGGGAAGGCACTTTTTGCAAATTCCTGGCCCTACCAACGTACCTGATCGTGTTCTTAGGGCCATGGATCATCCCACGATAGATCATCGCAGCCCCGAATTCCAGAAGTTAAGCAAAAAGGTGCTGTCGAACATAAAGCAAATATTTCAAACGCAGTGTCCAGTCATTATCTACCCCGCTTCCGGCACAGGCGCGTGGGAAGCCGCTTTAGTGAACACGCTTTCACGTGGGGACCGTGTTCTAATGTATGAAACCGGACATTTTGCTACCTTATGGAAAAAGATGGCCGAAAAGTTGTCTCTGAATGTGGAGTTTATCGGAGATGATTGGCATCGGGGAATCGACTCGGCCAAGATCGAGGCTCGGCTAACTGAAGATAAGGCCCATAGCATCAAGGCCGTATGTGTTGTTCATAATGAAACCTCTACTGGCGTGACGTCCAATATACTTGAGGTACGTCGTGCAATCGACAAATCTAGGCATCCGGCGTTATTGTTTGTGGACACAATCTCATCATTAGCATCCATCGATTACCGCCATGATGAATGGGGGGTTGATGTCAGCGTCGGCTGTTCCCAGAAGGGTTTGATGCTTCCTCCTGGAATCGCGTTGAACGCGATTTCCGAAAAGGCCATTGCCACGTCCAAATATGCAAATTTACAAAGATCTTTCTGGTCCTGGGACGAAATTCTTGAAGCCAACAAGAATGGGTTCTGGCCCTATACGCCGCCTACTAATCTGCTTTACGGCTTAGCGGAATCCTGCGACATGCTGCTCGAGGAAGGCCTTGAAAATGTGTTCAACCGCCATCAGCGTCATGCGGAAGCGACGCGCCGGGCGGTGTGGGCATGGGGAATGCAACTCATGTGTCAGAACCCCGCCGAGTACAGCCACTCTTTAACTGCAGTTGTAATGCCAAAGGACAACACCGGCCAATACTATGACGCTGATAAATTACGCAGGATCATCCTCCGTAATTTCAACATGTCACTGGGCACAGGCCTTAACAAACTATCTGGCTGGGTGTTCCGTATAGGCCATCTCGGAGACTTAAACGACCTTACTCTGGTAGGGACACTGGCAGGCGTTGAAATGGGTTTTGAGCTTGCAGGCGTTCCGTATCAGAAAGGCGGTGCGCAGGAAGCCGTGTCTTATCTTTCTGCCACAATTCCGAAGGACTGAAGACTTATGGCATGACCTATAGCAATTGCCAAAAAGAATGTCATATTTCGAGGCCTGACAAACCTCGTTCACACGGGTGATTCGATCAATACTTTTTCGCTATATTGCAGTTGATTAGGGTCTGTCACAAATTACTTATGAAACGTTTAGCGCTCTTTGAACTCATGGTTGTAGTTCCATTGTCCATGGGAGGTCGTGTCTCGTGTCCGGGATTTCAATTCAGGGAAAAGTTCAAGGTGGGCTTGTGGAGACTTTGAGGCGGGATCACCGTTTACATTGTAAGACAGGCATCATGGCTCATTTTACAGGCACGTATTGCGGCTGAACTCTTAAACACGGCTGGGGCTAGGTTTCCAGACGCTTTCGCTCTTCGCTCCTGATTTCTTTCCGTAGTAACTTGCCAACTTTTGATTTTGGAAGCATGTCCCGAAATTCTATATATTGAGGGATCTTGTAGGCCGCGAGTCGGTCGCGGCAGAATTTGGTCAATTCATAACCAGTGACACCTTTAACATCCTTTTTGAGCACAACAAAAGCCTTGATTCGTTCACCGACTTTTTTGTCCGGGATGCCTACAACACATGATTCGATTACAGCAGGATGTTCCTGAAGGACCGCCTCAACTTCAGACGCGGACACACGGTAGCCTTTGTGCTTTATGGCGTCCACTGTTCGATCGACGAAATATACAAAACCGTTCTGATCCTGTCTGACTATATCTCCAGTGCGGTACCAGAGTTTTTCGTCTATCTGCACGAATGATTTCGCTGTCTCTTCGGGTTTGTTAAGATAGGCTGAAACCATTAATTCAGAGTGAACCAGCAATTCTCCGGGTTGCCCGGTTTGGACCGTATCCGTTCCATCCGGATCAGTCACACGGATCTCTTTACTGGGAACTTTCAGCCCCATAGACATCGGAGGACTTTCCCGATCTGTAGGACACATTATTACTCCACCACACGTTTCAGTGGCTCCATAACCCTGATAAATTGGCAGATTGAATCTGTCTGTCCATCGTCTCGCAACATCCTGGGGCAACACATCTGCCGCAGAAAAACAATAACTTAACGATGAAATATCATACTGGTCTACACGATCATGTTCCAGAATCATTCGATAAAACGCCGGAACCCCGACAAGACTTTTGGCTTTCAATTTTTCAATGGAATCAAAAAAAGCATCCAGATTCACCTTTGGAAACACGATCATCGAGCCCCCTCCAACAATTATCGTAGCCAGGGAGCATGTTTGGCCCGCTATGTGAAACAATGGGGAACCGGCAAGGATAACATCCTCGTGCTTGGGAAAGAGCGCGTTCCGGACATCGAGTTGTTCTTCTGAAGAGACAAGAAACAAACCATGGGTCATTGGAACACCTTTAGGATGTTTTGTGGTTCCTCCCGTATACATGATTTGCGCAACATCATGATGAGATAAATCAGGTTTAGGCGCTGGATTTACTCCCAGGTTAATCACATCTTTCATGGACTTTACCCGAGGGCCTTTTTCAACCTTGCCTTTGGGAGCTTTGTCAGCAAAAAAATCAAAGACTTTCTTCCACCAAGGCAACAACTCTATAAGACTGGTACATATCACTTGCTCAAGTTGAGTGTCAGGAAGGGCCTGCTTTACGTACCCGTAGTTGCGATCAGAACATATTACCAGTTTGGCCCCAGTGTCATTGGCCATGTATTTTAGGTCAAACGCCGTGTATATGGGACTGATCGGGACAGGCACGGCTCCGAGTCTTTCAATCCCCAACCAACCAACGATGAACTGAATTGAATTAGGTAAATACATCAGAATGCGGTCTCCTTTCCGCATTCCCATTTCATTAAGGCCAGAAGCGAATTTTTCCGAAAGTGTCAGGACTTCTCTGTAAGTATAAGAGGAGCCAAGAAAATGTACCGCCACTTTCTTCGGATACAGTTCCGCCATACTGGAAAAACCCTCAAAAATGGTCTGATACTTTAAAGGAGACATTTTTCAAAAACTTTCGGAATAAGTAATCCCATACTAGACTCCAAAGTAGGCTGCCCTAACCTCTGGATTCTCCATCAGTTCGATGCCCGTACCATTGAGTGTCAACATTCCGTTTTCAATTATGTATCCGTAATCGATTATGGGCAGTATAGGCCTAGCGAATTGTTCGGTGATAACTATGGTCAGGCCGGTTTGTTCCCTGATTTTTTTTATCGCGTCCACCAAAGTCGTCTGCATCATAGGACTCAAACCGAGAAGCGGTTCATCCAGAAGCAAAAGGATAGGCTTCACTACAAGAGCCATCCCTATTGTTAGCATCTGCTGTTCACCGCCACTTAAGAAACCGGCTTTACGGCTCCTGAGTCTGACTAGGGTCGGGAAAAGATGAAACACATAATCAATCATTTCGATGACTTCTGATTTCTTTCGCAAGTAACCGGCTATCCGAAGATTTTCGAGCAGGTCGGATTCAGGAAATATAGGGTGACGTTCCCGGCATAAGACCATACCCCTTTTTACCCGTTCACTCGGATACAGGTCGGTTATGTCTTCACCATTGAAGACAATCTTCCCGTAAATGGTTATCCTTTCGCCACCTTTACGTTGCTCCTTTATTTTTGTGTCAATGATTAATCCCGAAAGAGTATTCATCAGTGTCGTCTTACCCGCACTGTTAGAGCCTATAACTGCAGTAATGCCACCAGCCTCCAGTGACATGCTGAAGTCATTCAGAGCAAGGGCGTTTTCATAAAAAACCATGAGATTGGAAATTTCGAGCATCTATTCTGATCCCAGATATGCCATTCTGACTTCAGGCTTTTCCATAACTTCAGAAGGTACACCATCAGCTATTACACTACCATAATTAAGGACAACTATCCGGTCTGCAATCCTGAATAGTTCTCGCAAGCGGTGCTCGATCATGATCACTGATTTCCCCTCTGAAACGAGTTTTTCGATTATCGGGATAATACTTGCCAATTCAGCAATGCTAAGACCGGAAAACAACTCATCCAGAATTATGAGATCAGCACGCAGGGCCAGGCATTTTGCGAGTTCCAATCGTTTCAAGTACCCATGCGGCAGGCTACCGGCAGGTTTGTAAGTTACTGAGGATTCTCGTTCGAACCCTACATCCTCGAGATAATCTTTGGCCACTGCGTCCAGGTCACCGTATTTCCCTCCTGAAAGTGCCCTGACTCTCGGAGAATAGAGAGGGATTATAAGGTTTTTGAACGAGGGTAATTCGGCGAATGGTCGAATCATCTGAAATGTTCTTGCGATACCGATCCTGGCTATACGGTATGGTGGCCAGCCGGTAATGTCTCGGCCCCTATATTCAATTTTGCCGCTATCCGGCTTTATAAAACCTGTTATTAGGTTAACAAGGGTAGTTTTCCCTGATCCATTTGGGCCAATTACCCCGAGAAGTTCTCCTTCATGAAGATCAAAACTTACGCTTACGACCGCCTTGACACCACCAAAATTCTTATTCAAATCACGTGCCCGTAAGATTAAATTTGTTTTTTGTTTTTGATCTATCACTTGTCTACTTCAACCCATCTTTCAAATTGCTGATATTTTCTCTGGACATAGTGAAAAATACCTTCCGGTAGGGCCACTATAAAAAATACCAGGAAAAACGAGTACAATACTATGCGCAAACCACCTATGCCTCGAAGCGCTTCAGACAGAGGAACGAGAATGAAAGCTCCCAGAAATGAACCGGCAAAAGTCCCCATACCACCTACAACTGCCGACGAGAGAGGCAATATCGAGTAATCCAACGCAAATGATGGCATGCCTACAAACCCGTAAACATGGGTTATAAAAGCTCCAGCGAACGCCCCAACGCATCCCGAGATAAAAAGGGCCTGGGCTTTCATCCAGTAAACATTTATTCCCACGCCCATGACCGCCATATCATTGTCTTTAATAGCTTTGAGAACGAGACCGTAATCAGTCGTCACCAGACGTCTAAAACCAAAAAGAGCAAATAAAGTCACAAAAACAATGACATATGACTCAATGAATGAGTTTGGGAATGGCGTTATTCCGGATATTCCTTCCGTTCCTCCAAACACACCACTAGCTTCCACAATTCGTTCCAACATTAAGGGGAACACAAGGGTCACCATCGAAAAATAAACACCACGTAATCGCAGGACTGGCGCCAAAAGTAATGCGCTGACGGCGCCACCAAGTATAGTTGCGACAGGAATGTCAATCCATATGGGTAATCCCAGGATTTTGTTAGAAATACCGGCGATGTACGCCCCAACTCCAAAAAACAGGGCTTGGCCTAACGATACCATACCCACACCGACGAGAAAGTCCCAACTCATAGCAAGAAGGGCAAAGGCACACGTTGAGATAAGTACCTTCTGCCAATACGAAGGTAGCGCTAAAGGTAGAATTATTAAAAGAAGAACAGGTGTTAGAGGCGGAAGGGCGACGTAAAGCATTTCCCGATATGAGTTTAGAGAGAAGACATCATCGGATCTCGCCTTTATTCCTCTATCTATTCTTTCCTTTCGTCTCTGTTTCATATAGATGTCACATGCCAAACGAACGGGGTTTAATCAGCATTGCGCTTAGTCACATTCTTTCTTCGAGTTCTTTCTGTTTGCCGAGGAGTCCTGAAGGCTTGACCATGAGGATAATGAGGATAGCAATTAGCGATATGATCATTTTCCAATGAGGGCCTGATAGTATTTCAGTCATAATCTGGGCGTATCCTATAAGAAATGAAGCCAACACTACCCCGACAGAGCTGCCCAAACCGCCAATTATACAAACCGCCATGGCGTTTATCAGGACGTCATAGCCATCATTTACAGATATCGTTCCACGAGGCAGAATCAAAATAGCAGCCACAGCTACCAGGCCGGACCCGAATGCGACACTCAATCCTGCGACACGATCAGAATTGATTCCGAGGGAAAGAGCCGTATGTTCGTCCTGGGCTATCCCCCTAAAGGCAAGTCCTAGTTTGGTGTGATGAGTAAACACATACAGAGTGACAGCTAAAACTATTCCTACGGCTACTATCCATAATCGCTGGTAATCTACGTAAGTATGGCCGATCAATAGACTCCCATCACTGAAAACAGGAAGAGTGTATTCGAAACCAGTGAAACCAAGATATCTAAACAGTTCCAGAATTATCAGACCAACACCGAAAGTGGCGATAACTTCTGAAATGACCAGGCCACGCACCCGCAGCAAGACGAAGCGGTACATTGCCGCTCCAAGAAGAGCTGTCAAGAAGACGGCTACCAAAGCAGAAACAAAAAAAGGGAGCGAAAGTTTGTTTAATAATAACCAGGCTACAAATCCTGCAAAGATGTACATGGCGCCGTAAGCGAAATTAGAGACGCCGCTGATACCAAAGGTGAGACTGAATCCAAGAGCGGTCAGGGCGAGTATTACACTGTTGATAAAGCCGTAAATTAACGCAACTTCCCACATGTGGGCATTCCTGATTAAAGACCGGATTTGTCGGGTCGTGGCCCCGAGCGATTTTTCCCGGGGCACATGAGCGTAAGTAATCTAAAAAAGGTCGATTTGAGCTTATTTCTTACTCGGACTGATCCACTCGGGAAGTACGATCTTACCCTCCGCTATTGACTTGGGAAACACGATAATCCTTCTTCCATCTTCAGTCCACTGATAGACGCAGCCTGCGGCTGTTTTTTTAGGATCAGCCCCATATATTACCTGATTCCCATCATTGAACTTTATTTTGCCGATGACTCCCACCCGATCAGTCTTCTTGATTTCATCAGCTACCTTGTCTGGGTCCAGAGTTCCGGCTCGCTCAATTGCCTCAGCAAGGATATAGACTGAGTCGTAAGAAGGCGCTGGTCCGTGTCCAGCTTCCATTGGCACACCGAATTTTTGCTGGTAATCTTCGTAAAACTTTTTTGCTGGAGGATATTTTTCTACAGGTATTGCACTGCCCAGTTCGAAATTTGAATTAAGAAGCCCGCCGATTTTACCTTCAAAGATTTTCCAAGCCCCTGGACCCGCCATCGGAGAGATAAATCCACATAAAAGCGATGGGATTCTTTGCGACTTCCACTGTTTAAGCAGGATCCCGCTCTGAGGCATGTCAAACACCGGCAAGATGACCTGAGCATTTTTCATCTTGGCTTTCATCAGACCAGCGGAAAAATCGGAAGCGCCTGTCGGGTAGGTCTCTGAACCAACCAACTCATAGCCCATCTTGGCGGTAGCAACCTTAGCCGCCCCGCCTGCGGTCGCTTTGGCCCAGAGCACATCCTGAGCCATTACATACATTTTGTTGAAACCGAATTCCTCGTTCAGAAAGCCGAGACTCTGAGCAAGGTAACCTACCAGGGACTGAGCGTTGAGACAGATGCGGAAACAATATTTGTATTTTTGAGGATCTTCTTTTACCTTATCTTCGAATTTGGGTGACATTGCTATCGTTTCAAGCAAAGGGACTTTATATTTGGCAATGATATCCATCCCTGCCAAGAGCGATTCCGACCTGAATGGCCCAACCAGAATGGCGTTGACTTTCTTCTCGGTTATAATTTTTTCCAGTCCGAGCAGCGCCTCTGATACCGGTACACCGGCCGATGAATCCCTGAGGTCCGTTACAGAGACCTGTAAAAGTCGTTTTTCAGACCCAACTTTGACCCCGCCTTTGGCATTGATCTCATCAACAGCCATCTGAACGGCCTTGATGGATTCTCTGCCCTCGAGAGAAGTCGCAGCAGTCGGCAAACCGATTAAAATAGGGTCAGCAGCGTACGAGACGCCTGCCAAAATAACCGTCAACACACCGATAATAAGGTTAGCCGCTAGAAAGAGCCGCTTCATGCCAACATCTCCTTTCCTTGGTTAACGTGTCGAAATAGATGATGATTTATGGAATATTAATCTCGAACAACCGGAACGTCTCGTTACAAAATATGTCGACCACCTTGATCCCGATTCTGTAGTTTCCAGAACTACTGTAGGTCCATTCTGAGCTTGTGAGTTCAATAGATCGTTTCCGAGGAGTCCTGAACGACTGCCAGTCGCTGCAGAAAAAGGGTCCTTCGGAGATATTTTCCAGGTTTTCGTTCAATTTGAAACTATTGGCGCCATATTCGAAATCGACAGCCCATAAGTCAATCCAGTCACTCCAGCTCTGGGTGAGTAAACGCAATTCCTTACGACCTTGTGGTCTTTTTACCACCTTATACAGTTGGCCATTTTCCACTACAACTTTTGAAGACTTGATCCCTTTTCCTGAATTTAGATGGTTTTCCGTCATCATACAAGAAATAAAACAGAAATCAGTCAATTTAACGGTAGCCGTAAATCCACTCAGCCTGATATCCACTTTGAAATTTGAAACGTGACCAGTAAAACATGATTGGGCGCCAACGATAGAATTTGTAAGAATGGGTTCACGCTCTTTGTCAGAAACCGGGATATTTGATGATTGAGTCTCGAGTACATCAAAGCCAGTTGAAGTTCTACAAGACTTTCTATCTTCATTTAACATTTTTATCAGGCGTTTGCGGCAAGTGTGAATCGCCATCCTGCCCAAGTCGCATCCTATCCATTTTCTGCCTAGCCTTTGAGCCGCTTCCAAAGTGGCGCCTGAACCACAGAACAGGTCAGCGACCAGATCGCCTTCGTTCGTGCCTGTAAGTATGATCCTCTTCAAAAGGGCAACAGGTTTTTGAGTAGGATATCCCCACATTTCAGGGTGAGAATGCAGCAAAGGGAATTTCCATACATTATCCGCGGTGCGTTCGTAGCGAGTGTCATAGATGCATTTTCCATCTGGGCCCTTCGGATAAACTTTTTTCCCACCTACTTTTTTCATCCGGGAAACCTTGATTGGTTTTTCCCGTTTCTCGAACTGCCAGTTGAAAATACCTTTAGCCGACTTGCAGTAATAGAAAATGGTGTCCGTAGAGTTCGTATATTGACGTTTTCGTGTATCAGGGATCTTGTTGGTATAATACCAAATGATTTCATTTCGAAAACCGGCGGAGCCGAAAACTTCATCAAGAATAGCCCTCAACATAAAGTTCGCTTTCCAGTCGCAATGAACCCACACACTGCCATCGTCAGCGAGAAGTTTCTTTATAAGCCAAAGGCGCTCATACATCATGTTCAGATATTCGCTAGGACCGGCTTTCCATGAGTCGCTGTAGGCGAATTCCTGAATAACCTTAAGTTCATCAACTCCATCCTCACCGATCGGAATGCTGATTTTGTAGTCGATTCCTACCAGAAACGGAGGGTCTATATAAACGAGCTTTATCCCTCCCACCTCCTCAATTTCGCGGCGCATCTGACCGTTGAGAAGAGAATTCATAACGGCTTTATTATCACCGTGGATAAGTCTATTGAACCATGCTTTCGGGTGGATTGCGGGATCGTGTGGTTCTGTTACCACGCCTGAATCATAGGCCGCGTTGAGGCGCTCTACAAAGTGAAATTTGGCGACTTCCTGATTTTCTTCACGACTTTTTCCACGCCAGACAAGCTCGATCTCGGGCTTGGTTTCAAGACACGGGTGGATACTGTTGTTCAAGAACTCAACGCCAGAATTGAAAGGCCCTGGCCGAATTGATTTATCCAAGTAGACGTTATTCCTGCCTCAAGATGTTGACTTTTCTCTAAATACCAGTATTGGGCGTGTGGTCAGCCTGGCCAGGTTAAGAGCTTCGTCACTAAGCAATTTCATGTACTTGGGCCGCTTATGGCCATATGCTCCCAAGACAACCAGGTCATACCTATGAACAGCCACGTCTCTAAGAATCTGTTCAACGAAGTCACCCTTAGACATTTTCGTGATCGGCTCAAAATCGAATTTCCTTAATGCCTGAGCGCCCTGTTGAAGAGACTGGCTTGCGAACTCCTCACTTTCGTATTGCCCTGTTTCCTGAACATGTAACAGTGTAATTTCGATGCTTTTACCACTTAATAAAGGAGCGACAAAGTCCAGCGCAGCCTTGTCGGTTTCAGAACCTCTGTAAACTATCAAGACCCTTTGAATTTCGCGAAACTGTCTAACAATTAGTACCGGTTGCTCGGCGTTATGCAGGATCTTGGCGTGGACCGCCCCCAGTAGAAAACCTCGTAAATAAGATTCTTCATGAGATCCCAGGACAATCATGTCATATTGTTCTGATTCGGAGGTGTTAAGAATTTCTTCAGCAGGGTCACCTTCCTCGATCAGAAGCTTACACGGAATCCTGGCTGAAAGACATGATTTACAAGCGTCTTCGAACTGTCTTTTGACTTCTTTAACATCGCCTTCAATTTCTCCTTCAAGACCGCCTTTAGAAAGAAACGGAGCATAACCTTCAGCCACTATGTCAGCAAGGTCTGGCTTTACATGTATTGCGTCAACCACGGCATTTTTGTTTTCAAGTAAATGGCACGTGAATTCCAAGCCTGTGAAAGTTTCGGGGTTCTTATCTACAGCCACCAGGACTTTCATTCGTTAATCCTCCATTGGTAAACCCGTTCGAATACCAGACTGGCCCTTTCATAAAGGTGTTCAACTTGATAAAATTATCTCATTATCAATACAGTTGTAGGACATTTGCTCACAAATCGGCCTACCCAACCTCGGGAATAAAAACGGCTCAGAAGTGACTTTTTCCCAAGCCACAGAGCGAGAAGATCCTGTTTGATTTCTTTCGCTATGATCTGTTCAAAGTCTGTTACATCCATCAGACGAGTATTGATTTCGACTTGTCTGTCATTGTAATAATCACCGATTTCAATCAGCCGGGTGTATACCGACTTCTCCATATCGCCATTTTGGCTTAATCCAATTAGTTCTAGAGACGAATTGTGAATCGTGATCATCTGGTTGATCATCTCGAGAGATTCCTGACTTATGTATCCTTGATCGAGGCATGCCACTATTCTGGTTACAGGTTGTTGTTCCTTCACGAGGAGCACCGAGCAGTCGGCGTCATCCACCACCTGTTGTGGCGTCGGACCAGCGTTAACCCATTCACATTTCTCACCCTTGGGACAACCTAGCACTATAAGATCACTACCGTCATCCTGGGATTCCGCTAATATCTCGCGAGCGGGCGCTCCTGTCCTCAATCTAACTTTAAAGTCCTTTTTTCGGCCTGTTAGTACCTTCATCTCTTCCAACACGCCATCTTTAACAGAAACCCATTCGTATTTACCTTCTCCCAGCACATACGGAGAATCTTCCCGACTCCAGCTATTGAGAAATGTTTCCCGATATTGCCTGAGGGCCCTACCCGCAGGGGTGTCCGCAGCCCGATTCGATGTCTGGGTCACCCCTAGCAGGGTCACATCAGCCCATGTGTTCATGGCTAATTTGATTGTTTCTCCTAGGGCATACTCGCTATAAGGGTGCTCATCTCCGGCAAACAGGATTCTCATGGCGATTTTCTCTCCTTGAGCTCTTAATAAAATGCTATCAGAGAGGCTGTATTGACCAGACTGAGCCATGTCAGGTCAACACTGTCCTTTCGGACTGCTCTGTCTAGACCTACCGCTACTAAACCATAGTTTGCAAGGTTATCTTCAGTAGGGTTCGAAAAAATTTCCGGTTTCAGTTGGATCGATTCTGTTTTGCAACCTGCCTGTTCCAAGGCGTTCACAGCATCGAGCACCTTATTTTTCAGGTCAATTCTCCCCGAAGTGGTTTCCTGATTTTCGGGGTAGACCAAAACCAGGGGGATAGACGATCCCTGCCAAATTTTCGTGAAGGTCCTGGTTAAGGCTTCAACACTTTCGGCATGAGAACACAATAACAGAACTTTCTTCATTTTCCTCAAAGATTGTACAAGAATCAATGGACACTGCAAATGCTGATAAAACTTGTTATGAGCCATCTTGTAGAGCTCGGTGTGATTCCATGGGAAATCGGCCCCCTTCACATAAAGATCAAACTCGCCTTCCTGAAGGACTCTACTGACTTCGGATTGTCGGTTCCCATATATTACCTGGGGATCGTAAAGTTTTGGACAAAAATCCACTTCAGCGGCAACGATCTTCGAAATCTCTTCTTTTCCGTGTTCGATTATCTCTTTTTCCCATGTTCGGCTGGCCCAGCCTGCCTCCAGAGAATAATCAGGAGAAAGAACTTCTTTTACATAAATCGGATGGATTTCCATATTTATGGATCCCCCTATTTGACAAACAAAACGGATGGCCAGGCTCGAAGCCAGATCCACCTCAATTGACACCAGAGTCTTTATCATTTCTCAATCCTCCCGTGCTGGGATAAAGGTCATTTTATCAACATGCGACAATCGGATTAACTCCCACTCTATTCCCCCCTGATTTTGGCTTCAGCTCGGCTGACTACCTCTTGAATCTCACTCAATTTGAACGGCTTTGCGATAAAATCAAACACTCCTTTATGGAACGATTCTTTCGCCGTTTCCATGGTAGCAAAACCTGTTATTACTATGACCTCCGTCTTGGGTGAACGTTGCTTGGCTTCCGTAAGAAGTTGCATACCGTCTATACCTTTCATTTTCAGGTCAGTAATAATGATGTCATAATCTACCTTCTTGATTTGTTCCATCGCATCCGCGCTTTGAGTGAAGGAATCAACTTCATAACCCTGTTTCTCAAGGGCTGGCTTCAGTCGTTTGCAGACTATCGGCTCATCATCTAAAACCATGATTTTCAACTTGCCCATTTTCTCCTCCTGCCAGCAGGGATTTCCCGAGATTCTCATACTGGTGAAAAAACTGCTCAACAAACTGATCTATGTCCTGATCGCTTCTTAGTTGTATGTCCAATTGCCTGGTAAAACCGATCAGTGCGCCTATGACTGTTAGACGGCCCTGGATTTCTTCTTTAGGAACGTCCACAAGTCGAGCTATGACAAGGTCACCTTTGATCAAAACATTAAAATGATAGTTGGACAATATCTGTGAAAGCACCTGTGCCCTACGCGACCTTCGTGTCAAGTCAGTGACACCACCGACAAACCGGAAATAAATGTGGTTACGCTGCGCCTGTTCATACATTGTTGCATCGATCAGGTTAAAATGGTAACCGAGTCTCAGGTGCAGATTCATGTAAAGATCACTGACAACCGCCAGGTTGAACCCTGCGCTCATAACCCCACCACCGGCTGCGTCCCAGTTTCTTGTGAGGCTCGACATTAAACCTTTAAAATCTATATCAACTGGGCGTGTACTCCACGAATCCGGATAAGACACTCCCTCCCAAAGGGCCCTCAGGGGTAAAGATCGAACTTGTTCAATATGTACTTTGTCACCCGAAAGCTCCGGCTCGATCCCTCCGCCTAAATCCAAAATCCTCAAATCCAGGGGAACAGAACTCTCTAATTTCCAAACCTTAGCTCCCTTGAACCGAGAAAGCGCCGCGGGAATTTCCATTAGTTCCTGGACTGACTTTTCGTGAATGAAGCGGATCATGTCATGAACCGAAACGCAGTTGCTTGGGGTAAAATTTGAAGCGTATGGATCGATCATATGAAGTGCCGCTATTCTCTTGAGGATTCTCCTTAACAGACGAAACTCCGGAGATTCTTCAAAAACCATAGACTGAACCCGTTCGAAATTTATCAGTTCAGCGACTTTCCCCGCATAAACAGTTCTATGGTAAGTATCCAGGGTAATCTCCATGCCATCGCTAAGGATCTCCGTGACGTTGTCTATTCCGAGAAGGGCTGGGACTCGAAATTCTCTTGCAATCGTAGCCAGGTGACCCGCGACCGATCCTTTTTCAGCAATAATTGCAGTGGCTTTCGGGACGATCTGAGCCAACCATGGAGCTGTATATTTTGTGACCAGCGCCGCCCCTTCAGGAAAAGCTAACATGTCATTTTGAGAATTCACTAAAAATACAGGGCCTGAACCAACTCCAGTGTGGGCTACTACTCCCTGATTTTCAATCAGAATCGGATAAGAGGAAAAGCGTTCTCCCCTTTTAGTCACCTTTTCAGCAACTTCCAGATTGATCGCCAATCGTCTGGACTGAAGGATCCATACCTGGTCCTCAGCATCTAATGCCCATTCTATTTCCTGCGGGCGTTTGAAATACCTTTCAAGAGCCATAGCCCACTTAGCTAGAGAATTTACGGTGGTATCCGAAATAGAAGATTTCTCCTGCTGGTCTTCGGGCAAGACAACTTCTTCCTCGCCACCCCAAGATGCTGCTCTCACAAGAGATTCCTTTTTCACGATCCGCTTCGAGACGATTTTGTGAGGGTATGCCCTTTCCACAACGTAACTATCCGAAGCGTCCCTACCTTCAACGACGGTACGCCCCAAACCAAAAGCGGCATAAATCTCAAGACAGTTGGGTGCCGATGATTCCAGGGAAAGGGTTTGAATGACTCCACTTGCCCGGCTGTCGACCATCTCCTGACAAAGCACCGCCATTGCGGCTTCTTCACCTATCATACCCATTTGTCGCCGATAGGTGAGGGCCTCGGGAGAATAAAGACTCGCCAGAACCTGCTTGTAAGCGTCCGGAATTTGTGAGGCGGAAGTGTTAAGAATACTCTCATGTAGACCAGCAAACGATAAATCGCCATCCTCTCCATATGCGCTACTGCGAACTGCCCAGAAAACATTCTCACCTTTAGCGTTGTCCCTGATCTGCCTGGTTATGTCCTGAGGGACTATACCCGCCAGAATGCTATATCTGATTTGACCCGAAGATTTCTCCAGCGTCTCTTTGCCGTTAATCCAGAGTTCGATCCAGGAATGAATCCGTTCTTCAAGCTCGTTGTAGTCAACGAAACGACTATAAGCCCGATTGGTAATAACAAATCCGGACGGGGCGGGAATTCCAAGCTTGTGAATGATCTCGCCCAGGGCGTTTGCCTTTCCACCTGTCAGTTCAGGAGTATCCAGAGGCATTTCGGTAATGGATACTACATAGGGAGCGTTTGACAGTGCAAGTCGCCCCCTGAGTTCCATTTCAATGGGAAAGAAAATGCGATCTAGGGTTGAATACAGCTCGTAATAACGATCTGAAGAAATCTGGTTGAGACCTTTGACCATCCTGAGTAAAAGGTCCTGCAATCTTGAGGTTGAATCAATTAAATACTTTCGATCAAAGATATAATCGCCCCCCGATTTCTCACCGAGATCGGCTATTAGCTCCATTGCATCCTGGTGATATTGGAGCAAGAGTTGAAACTGCTCGAAAATCTGTTGAAAAGATATCTTTTCATATTTTTTCGCGAACAGTCTCTTTATTGATTTCTTGATCCGAGACCACACCTGAGCAGCTCCTTCGAACTATTACGCGCCAGAGCATATAATAGCCGGGGTCATGACATGTTTAATGCGCGCCTTTACCTCCAAAAATGAATCCCATGAGGAATCCACATATGATTGCAATTACAACCGCCAGACAACCATAAAGTAAAGCGTGTTCAAACGCCATCGAATATAACAGTTCGGGTAATCCCTTCATTTTCACATTGAAACTGGTTGTTTCCTGTCCCAGCAGTTTGTTGTCCTTGATTACTGAAAGTACTACCTGATATGTTCCAGGAGCAATATTAGCAGGAAGATCGACGATTCCTTTAATCATATCTCTTTCATTTACTGTTTCCTTAGCCTTTACGCTGCCCGGAAAAATTCCGTAAAGCTTTTCACTTTCTTTAAGCTTTATGAATTGGTCGAAAAGTAGGTCGGGACCTGACTTAGGAAATTTACCAGAGAATCGAATAGTTTTTTTCAATGCGGGATATCCAAACTCCCCTCCCAAGGCCTTCGCTAATTCAGGTCCTGATCCGCTGGTCAACACAAGGTAAGTACAGGGGGAGGCTTCGACTTTAATTTCGCCAACGTTCATCCATAGACCACCTTTACGCCCCTTTCTCAAGAGTTTTTGAGTGCGGGATTCACCCTTGATTTCTATGATTGACAGACTCTGAGACGGAACCGTGGCGGTAATAGACATGGAGGCGCCCTCAAAAAATACCCCAATGTGAATTTCGGACGGATCCAGCTTAAGATCCATGGAAGAGGCCATGACTCCTGAACATGAAACACCTACTATTAACAACGCAAAAAATATATCGAGTATAGATCGGACACAATATCGCGGTTTCATTTAGTGTCCTCCCTTATAAGATAACATTACGGATGGAGAAACAATAAGTCCAAAAAGCATCTGAACCATTACAAGAAGGACTACGGAAGCAAGAATTATTTTGAGTTGATCACCCTTGAGTCGTCTGCTTAAACGAGCGCCGAATTGCGCTCCTACGGTTGATCCCAACAACAATAGTATGGCCAGTATCATATCGACCGTATGGTTCTCTACTGCCTGCAGGACAGTAACGTTGACGCAGGTAAAAAGGATCTGAAACAAACTTGTCCCAACTACCACATGCATCGGCATACGCAGAAGGTAAACCATTACCGGAACCATAATGAAACCACCACCAACCCCCATAATAGCGGCCAGGACACCAACAAAAATACCGAGAATAAGTGGTAGAAAAATAGATAAGGTCACCCCGGATTTCTCGAATTTCATCTGAAAGGGGAGCCCTTGAACAATCCTCACATAAAGAGAAGGCTTGGAAGGAGCCATAGGCTTTTCAGCCATAGAAGCCTGTCGCAAACTCTGGAGACTTTCCACAAACATGTAGGAACCCACTACTCCAAGCATGATTACATAAGTAATTTTGATAACAAAATCCGCGTTCCCCATACTGCGCAGAACCTTAATAAGCTGAACCCCGAAAGCGCCTCCTACAATACCGCCAATCAGGAGGAGAGCCCCCATTTTGAAATCCACATTGCCCATGCGATAGTGGGCATATGTCGCAGAAGTCGAGGCCGCGACTATCTGATTCGAATCAGAGGCCGCGGCGACTAGAGGCGGAATACCAGCCATAATGAGAAGCGGGGTCATAAGAAAACCACCCCCAACTCCGAAAAGCCCAGAAAGGAAACCTACCGCTCCTCCTAGACCAAGAAGCAACAGAATGTTTACACTAGCGCCGGCTATCGGCAGATAAATATTCCAAATCATGATCAAATCTCCCTTGATGGGTTAATTGAATCTAGATCGGGCACTCTAGTAACATGCCCAGCTTTTTGAACAAGAAGAATCTCCCCCTCAAACTTATCCCGAAGTGACTTAAGGTCCTCAGCATACGAGGTCCCATCCATTGAAGTGAATCTTTCCGGAGCAGCCATGACTATGAACTGAACAGAAGGGTTAAAGGCCGTGAAGCGTGAAATTTCGTCAAAGAAATTGCCCGAAGCCAGGAAAATCTCTATTGCGACCCCGTTTTGTTGACCTTGCGCTACAAGTTTTTCAAACCAGTCATCCAGATTGTAATCGATTTCATTTGGCCTGCTTTTGTTTGCGCTGTCCGTTGTGCCGGATGTCGGGCTCGAGACTACGATCACTATGACCGCCCCCTGTATTCGGGAGGCTAACTGGATCCCGTACATAACGGGCGAATCTGTAATTGAATTCGCGTCTACAGCGGCAAGAACCTTCTTACCCATTGGAAACATCTCCTCAATGGGCAATTTTAAGGCAAGAAAGAGGCCAAATAATAAACTCTCGTTTTATCAGGTTCTTAAGAGGAAATTACAAAACATAATTGGACAAAGACGTTTCAAAATGAACACACATTTCTAACGTGTTTCGATTTTACCTCAGAACTACGGCATTTTAGGAATGTTTCAGAATGGAACTTAAATTAAGGCATTGGAATTAGTGTGGGTTAGGATCTGATGAGCAATCCCGAGATTCAGAGCCAAACATGATTTCGGGGCTACGAAAGCCCATATTTTTTAAGTTTTCTCCAAAGAGTTGTTCGAGGTAGATTCAATATTTTGGCAGTCTTGCCAAGATTGTGCTCAGTAAATTTCAGTACGCGTTTTATATAATCTCGTTCCTGCTCTTCGTACGTGAGCCACTTTCCGTATTGAGTAATTGAATACTCTCTCAAATCCGGAGGCAGGTCATGGGACGTTATGGATTCGCCCTCGGCGAGGGCCACTGCGCGTTCGACTATGTTTTCGAGTTCTCTGACATTTCCGGGATAAGTATATGAAAGAAGCACCTGGAGAGCTGACTGTTCTACTTTGGATATTTTTTTTGAGAATTTTGTAGAATATTTTTGGGTAAAGAAATCGATTAGTAAATGCAAATCCTCTTTCCGGTCCATGAGACTCGGAAGATTTATTTGTACAACATTTAGCCTAAAATAGAGGTCTTCCCGAAACCGTCCTTCCTGGATGGCTTTTTTCAGGTCTTTGTTGGTAGCCGCTATGAAACGTACATCAAGCTGTATTGGTTTGTTAGCTCCAACCCTAATTATCTGCCTTTCCTGGATTACACGTAATAGTTTTCCTTGCATGGAAAAAGGCATGTCTGCTATTTCGTCCATAAAAACCGTTCCACCAGACGCAGTTTCCAGAATACCTATTTTGGTGGCCGTTGCCCCAGTGAACGCTCCCCGTTGATATCCAAAAAGTTCGCTGGCGATTAGTTCCTCTGTAAATCCTCCACAATTAAAAGCAACAAATGGCCTGTCCTTGCGTCGACTTTGACGATGGATTGACCTGGCTACTAGTTCTTTACCGGTACCGCTTTCACCCTGTATCAAAACATTACAATCCAGAGGGGCCACCTTTTCAATAAGTCTGAAAACTTGTTTCATCAGTGGACTGACCCCAATCATCGCCCCCCATCCATCAACTGGGCTCAGAACAGTTTTCAACGCACGATTTTCATCCAGAAGGCGTTTGCGATCGTGGACTTTGGCAGCCAGGCTTCTTATTTCATCGAGTTTCAGAGGTTTTGCCATGTAATAGAAGGCGCCCTGCCTTACGCAGTCAATTACAGAATCAATTGACGAATAACCGGTTATGAGAACTATTTCCATTTCAGGAAATCTTGGTTTCGCCTCTTTTAATACCTCCAGCCCGGTAATTCCTGGTAAAGACATATCCAAAAATGCCAAATCGACAGGAGAACGTTCGACAGCATTCAGAAATTCTTCTCCCGAGCCGTATGTTTCAACAGTATACCCTTCTTTGGCCAGAGCCTTTTGAAGACGCACGCGTACAATTTCCTCGTCATCGATTATGGCAATACGCATTTGGTTGTTGGCCTCACAGGTTAGTTTTTTTCCCTTTCAGCGGGTAGCGTAACTATAAAGGTCGCTCCATGGCCTTTTTGACTATGCGCCTCAATGGTTCCGCCATGTTTTTGAAGGATTCCATAAGTGACTGACAAACCTAGGCCTGTTCCTTTGCCAACCTCTTTAGTTGTAAAAAATGGATCAAAAATGTGGTGTATATCTTTCGGATCAATACCTTCTCCAGTATCAGAAACTGAAATTCTCACAGAGGCGCCGTCTTCGACGACGTCAGATTTGACGATCAACTTGCCACCATTACGCATGGCCTGAATCGCATTAATGAAGAGATTCAGAAATACCTGCTGGAGAGTCTTGTAATCGCCGCGGACATTGGGTAAATCAGTCGGAACTTCCATTGTTTCTTCAACTCCGGACAACAACAACTGATTCTTGACCAGTTTAAGTGTATCGTAAATTACTGAATAAATAGAAGTAGAGACCATTTCCGGTTTTTCAGACCGTGAAAAATCCAGAAGGTTTTTAATAATTTCAGAGGCTCGCTCCGACTGGGCGATGATGTCCTGGATCATTCCAAGGGCTTCTTGCTCGTCAATGGTCCCGAAATCCTCTTTCAGGGCTTCAGCGGTAAGGACAATATTGTTCACCGGATTGTTAAGCTCATGGGCTATACCGGAAGTAAAAGTTCCTATTGCGGAAATCTTTCTGGCTTGTACGAGTTGTTCCTGGCGTTCTTCAAGTTCGTTAATCATTCTGTTGAAGGCTTTGAAGAGCGGCGCAAATTCCTCCGCATGATTCTGGTCTTCGGGGATTGGCGTGAAGTCTCCATGAGCTATTTTCCCCATGGCTTGTTGCATGCGGACCAGTGGCGAAGTGAGAAGTCTTGATATGTAAAAGGCTACACCAATGCCGATGATAACAAAAAAAACCAGGGCGGCAATAAATAAATAAAGAGCTCGATGGAAAAGATGATCTATTCTGTCTCGTTCCTCTTTAGCCCATGTGCCCGCAATATCCAGTAATGTATGCGCTATGATCCTTAAAGACTCCTCCAGGGCAGAGAAATCTATTTGTTCAATTGGCCTGTCTTCTTTTGAGATAGCCGCCTGAAGTTCTGTCAATGTTTCCTTATAACAGAGAAGTGTTTGATAAAATACGGGTTCTTTCTTGTTTTTATTTAGATGTAGAATGGCTCGTTCATGCTTCAGATACAAAGCCTCTACTCTGTCAACATGAATTAGGGCCTCATGCAAACTGGCCGGATGTTTGTAAAGGAAAAAGTTTTTCTCAAAACGCCGGACTTCCAGAAGATTGTTAACGAGGTCGTCCGCAACTTCCACTAAACGTAATCTTCTGCCAATTTCAGTTTGCGATTGAAAACTAAAAATTGCGAATAGCAATACTGATAAAAAACAGAACAGAAAGGCTAAAATAATTTTGCGACGGATCTTGAAACTGGCCTTTTTCATGCCATGACCTTTTCAATGAACCTGTAAGCCCCTTTGGAAATACAAATAGGACGTAATTCTTTTTTATTGGAATTATATCATGCTAACAGAAGGTACGAAATGAATCAATGTTTTGAATATAATTTGTCCAGTCGAAGTAGAGACATGAGAAGTAGAATTGTAATTTAGGCTGGATGATCGCTTTAATACTCAAATCTGCAGAAAGTACCAAATGCCCCCTGTAAAAAATCAGGAGGCAGTTTTTAATCATTAATTAATATAAAATTTGCCTAATAGAATCTAGAGAACGCCATTTTTTTCTTCGCTCGACCCAAGGAGCATTTTCTTCGCTCGGATTTAAAGGCTCTGGAAGGGATTCCAGGGCCTTGCAGGAAAATCCACGTCTGGCAAGGTGTTCTTTGACAGCTATCAGCACCCCCTCACCAGCCATAAGTCCTTTTCGACTGGAGTCAGCGGTAAAATTGCAAAAGCGCCTAGTGTAGTAGTTGAATGGACCTAAGAGACCGAACAACGTAACAAAGGCTAAAGCTTTCCAAGAAATGAACGCATTGACATCAAAACCTCCATCCGAAATCCTTTGTGCCATATTAATTAGTTCAATGAGAGAATCTATAATAGAATCCATACCATGACATCCTTTCTTCCTGTCTTTGTTCTATTGCTATGGCATAAAGACCACGATTCTAACAGAAGGTTCCCATTAATTTTCATTGTATTTGTTCGATCTGTTTTTCTTGTGACATGGGATAATTAACCGGGCGCTGAAGTGATTTAAAAAACCGCGTGTCATATTTTTTGATCATTATTTAGATTGAGACGGGCCGAGAATCTCACGAATTTGCGTCAAGATTTCGTTCAAATTATAAGGCTTCCTTATAAACCCTTTGGCCCCAATCTCCGTAAAAGATTTCGCCGCTCCGTTCGCCGAATAACCGCTGCAAATGAGTACCTTAACATCTGGATCGATCTTCATAAGTTCTTCAAGACATTCCTTGCCACCCATTTCCGGCATGATCAGATCCAGAATTATCAGGGCTATACCATCCTTTTTCTCTTCAAATATTGCTAAAGCTTCCCTGGCGTTTCCGGCGGCAATTACTTTATACCCTGCCTCCCGCAATAATTCTTCGCCAACACTACGAACACTTTCCTCATCATCAACCATAAGAATAGTCTCTGAGCCACCCCGCGGCTCAATCGAGGGGGCCGATTGCTCTGAAACTGTTGCCGAAACAAGTGACGGGAAATAAATTTTAAAAGTTGTACCTATCCCAGGCTCACTGTAGCATGTTATATAACCGTGATGTTGTTTAACAATCCCATAAACCATTGCAAGACCCAGTCCCGTGCCTTTACCAGGACCCTTAGTTGTATAGAATGGTTCAAAAATACGCTCCAAAGTCTTCCTGTCCATCCCTTGCCCAGTATCGGACACTGATAACAACACGTATGGCCCGGCATTAGCCTCTATGTGTCCGGAACAATAAGCTTGGTCCAGGATTATATTTTCTGTTTCAATTATGAGTTGTCCGCCATCAGGCATGGCGTCTCGGGCGTTTATAGCCAGGTTCATTACTATTTGTTCCACCTGCGAACTGTCAGCGCTGATCGAACTTAAATCGTCCTGAAGACCAACTTCTATTTCGATCATTTTCGGAATTGTACGATCAAGTAATTTCTTGATATGTCTAATTTCGTCATTGAGATTCAGTGGTCTGGGAATGGTTTCGGTTTTTCTACTGAAAGTGAGCAGTCTCTTAACAAGATCGGCTCCATTCAAGGCTACCCTGTTAATTGATTTTATATTCTGTTTGAGTTTGTCTGACAAACTTGAGTCCATTAAAATCAATTCAGAGTACCCTATTACAACCTGGAGTAAATTGTTGAAATCGTGGGCTACGCCACCAGCCAATGTTCCTATGGCTTCCATCTTTTGAGCTTGCACCAGTTGCGCCCTGAGGTTTTTGTTCTCGGTGACATCCATCATAAAGGCCAGGATTGCCGGCTTCTCTTCGTAATCTATTTTCTTTGGCCAAAGCACGATGTCAAAAAGCTCTCCCGAATTCTTTATCCCTTCCATTTGGTAAGAAGGTCGTGTAGGTTTTCCACTCATAAATCTGTTATATCTTTCGATGAATAACCGCTGGTGCCCTGGAGCGACGAATTCTGTAATAGATCTCCCCACTATTTCATCTGGATGCTGGCAATTAAATATTGTTAAAACTGCGGGGTTTACGTAAGCGTATTTTCCTTTTTGAAATATCGCTATGCCTATCGGCGCTTGCTCTATGAGCAGTCGCGTCTTCTTCTCGGAGTCTCTTAACTGCTCCTCGTATCTTTTCCTCTCTGTGATATCCGTGGCTGTCGCAAGACTTCCTTTGAATGTTCCATCTTCAGCCCATACGGACTTAGATGATACCTGTGTGCATATTTTTTCTCCGTTCTTCGTTATCCACTCAAGCTCATAAGATGCCAAACCCACTGTCTTCCTTTCGGATATTCGTTCAAGGATGATACCCCTGCTATCCCCGTACAAAAATTCATCCGGTTTTCGTCCCATGACTTCATGTTCTTCATATCCGATCATTTGGCAGGCTTGTTTATTGGCAAAGGCTATTTTTCCGTTCTCATCTATTAACCATATCCCTTCAGTCATAGTATCAACAAGATTCCTATAGCGTTCCTGGCTTTTAAGTAATTCACATTCCTGAAGTTTTCTTTCAGAAACGTCTGTAACAACGGCCACTATGGATTCTTCGTCCGAATCGGCGCCATTGAGTCGGGCTATCCGTATTACCCCGTCAAAAAATGTCCCGTCCTTGCGCTTCATTTTCGCTTCAGTTTCGGTAAAGTCAGTTGACTTGAGACCTGGGTATAGAGATTCTCCTACACGCTGAAATTCCTGTTCAGACTGATAGAGTATGCTGGCGCTTTGCCCCACGTAATCGTATTCGTTCTCGTAACCAAACATCCTTGTCCACGCGCCGTTGGCCCATTTGATCTTACGTTTATCAGCAACATGAATCCCTACAGGGGAAGCGGCCAGGATCGTTTTGAGGACCCGCTCGCTATCCTCTAGCGCTTTCTCCACTTTTTTCCTGGCTGAAATGTCAATTCCCACTCCAATTACACATTTATTTTGATCAATACCAGCCATCTTTCCCGTGAAATAATATGGAATAGGATCGCCACTCTTGGTTACATAGTGCGCTTCCATCGAAGCTTCCCCAGTTTTCAAAGCGTCTTTGATACGCTCGACGAGGAGGTCTCGTTCCTGCTCGAGTACAAAATCCAGTGGACTGCTTTTTGAGATTTCTTGCGCCGAATAACCTGTAATCGTTTCGGTGTTATGGTTCCATCGAATCATTGTGCCGCGTGCGTCGAAAAGATAGAAAACTCCCGGTAAACTGTCTATCACCGTTTCAGAGAAATACTTTTCTTTTTCCAGAGCATCCTGTGCTTTTTGACGTTCCAATTCCCGATCCTGAAGCGCCTGAGCCATTTTATCAAACGCTCTACCCAGAAAACCGATCTCTCCCTGATTTCGGTCCAACCCAGTGCGAACGTTTAAATTTCCATCAGCGATTTTATTAATTGCCGTTATTAGCGAATCCATCTGTTTTGAGATCAAATAGTACGTGAAAATCCATACCGCGAAAATGGCCACCATGACGGCTATTACAAGCCAAATCAGATCAAAAATCAGCAGACGGTTTGCCGAAGCGATAACTCCGTTTCTAGGTATCCCAACATAAACATATAAACTTTCGGGTGAGCCTCCCACCTGTTTGAAGCCATAAATCTTTCGAATGCCATCGATGCCCGTGGCCTCGGTCTTACCCGTGCCCTCTTTCAAAACCTTTTTGATGATCTCCGAGTTCGGCGCAGATTGGGCTACCCATTTTTCAGCTTCCGCGCTACGCGCAAAAACATTTCCTCTATTGTCTATTGCTGTAAGTGTAGCATGTGCAGGTAACCCGGCATGATTCGCAAGATGGTTCAGCCAGTCCAGGTTGAGGGATGAGAAGACTGCTCCTCTCACAGACCCCGAATTACTCAGGACCGGGTAGCCCATGAACAGAGCCCGCGTACCGGATTGTGCGTCAGTCAGATCGATACCAATTGAAAATTTTTTCGTCTCAGTGATGGCATTGAAATACGATTGATCAGAAAGCGCAACAAGCCCGGAGTTTGAAAATACGCTACAAACTAACTGGCCTTGTAAATTCAAAAGACCCAAATTGGAATATATGGGAAAACCGTGTTTCAAATACTTTTCGCTAAAGAATTGAGAACATAACTTTTCATCCAGGCTTCTTATCGCTGGTTCCTGAGCCAAAGCTTTGAGCATCTGACGCGTCTGGTCAACCATAAAGCCGATGATTTCGGCGAAATCGGTAGCCGATTGGAAGGCGCTTTCCTGGGCTCGCGTCAAAGATTGACGACGCTGTTCGATGTTCCCGTACAACGTCAACCCAACACATGTGGGTAGCCCAAGAATAAACAGAAAAATTAGTCTGTAACGTATGCTATTAAGACGTTGAAACATTTAAATATTCTCCAGCATAATGACCTTGCGACGCTGATCCACAAACGGTAATTGTGACAATCTTATGCGTCAAGACGATTCATAGATCATCAAATAAAAATGAACCAAGTCTTAAGAGTTATTATCAATTATTTGGGAATCTTCAGTTTAGGAAAACGGCGCTATGATGAACGAACTTGCTACGCTTTCAGTCTAAGCTGCTTTTAAACAAGAATTGAGTTCTTAAAATAACATCCAATAGAATTAATCGCGAGAAATTAATTTGAAGACAGGAATATCTTTTTTGGAATTGCGTCTCAGTTTTGAGCCGCATAATGCGAAAAGCCCGGAAATGGATCTTTCTTGCAGTGTTGGTCGCGGTCGTAGTTTATGAGGCCAAACTACCCTCTGTAATGGCAATGACTCAACCAGCAAGTCACGGCAAAATAGTTGCTGAATTCCTGGGGACCGGGGCGCTTGAAGCCCATTACCAGGCGAAGGTAAGTTCTAAAATACAAAGGTTATTGTCGAGCTACCGGCAGATCAAAATGACTGGGTCAAGACCGGCTCATTGTTGAGCCCACCCGGATGATTCCGATCTCATAAGAGAAGTTACGACGCAGGAAGCAGTGTTCAAGGCGAGCAAGGCAACTGTTGAACGGGCAAAGGCCTGTGAAGCGAAGTCGCAGGCTATACTGGGCCAGGCTAAGGTCGATTACCAAAGATATGCCGGATTGGTTTTTTCGATCAGTATCTCCCAGGAAATGATGGACAAATACACACAAAATCTGGCCGTGACCCGGGCCTATCTCGAGAGGGCTTTGCTGTTGGGTGGAAATTTGCCTTTCATGATGTCCGGAGGGGAACAGCAACGTGTGGTCATAGCCCGTGCCCTTGACAACAAACCGAAAATTGTTTTGGCCGACGAACCGACGGCCGCCCTGGAAAGCGTGAGAGGCAGTCGGGTGATGGAACTGTTCCCAACGGTTGCTCATGGATATGAATCAACGGTACCGGCCGCAGCCCACGATCAGATGAGTCTGGATGTCTTTGACCGCATACTCGAGATGGACGATGGCAAATTATTTGGCAAAGAGCATACCGATGCGACACACCATGACCTTCAGGACTGACTTCATCTATTGACCGTCAACTTTGGTATTTTAATTAGTCAGTCTTAACGATGCTAGGCGCCTGACATTTGTGCAGATCGATCTTAATATGAACGTTCTATAAAACCAAAAAAGCCATGACAAAGCTTGCGCTTACTGAGTAGGATATACATGGATTTATTAGGCTATTATAGCCCATATCATCTTGTGAAAATTTTGGAGAAACTCAGGTAATTAGCTTAAATTGGAAGGATATTCTCCCGTGTCGTCCAACCTACAAAAATTAGAAAACCAGGAAGCTAATTACGATGTTGCGCTTCCAATTATTAGGCAGGAAGACTTTAGATCCAATTTTAGGATCATGCTGGCTGCCGTAATCTTCGGCACCGTAATAATGGGGCTAAAATTTTATGGTTATTGGATAACCGGTTCTTCCGCAATTTTGTCTGACGCGCTTGAGTCGATCATAAACGTTGTGGCCAGCGCATTCGGCTTGGGTAGCGTAATTGTATCGGCTCGACCTGCGGACGAAAATCATCCATATGGCCATGGAAAGATTGAATTCTTTTCCGCAGGTTTTGAAGGTTCGCTGATTTTGGTGGCCGCTGTTGGGATTTTTGTCGAGGGGATGAAACAAATCACAAATCCCATTGAGCTTCCGAACCTCGGAGAAGGTCTGTTTTTCCTGGTAACCTCAGGACTCGGGAATTTAGCCCTAGGAACCGCTCTCTTACGCGTCGGCAAACGTACTGGTTCCATAGTCCTTGAGGCGGACGGAAAACACTTGCTGACTGATGTTTATACATCGGCGATAGTGCTCATTGGTTTGGGGCTGGTTTACTTGACGGGGTGGTATCGACTGGATGGCATGATCGCTTGCGCTGCCGGAATAAACATAGTCTTTTGGGGGACAGGACTTGTCAGAAAAGCCTTTGGTGGTCTTATGCACGCTACCGATCCGAAATTGCTAGATGAGATTTCCCAGTTACTAAAAAACCACAAAAAAGAAATATGGATCGATATACATCAACTCAGAGCATGGAGTTCCGGGAACAGGGTGAATGTCGATTTTCATTTGGTTGTGCCTACTAATTTGTCGCTTCAGGAGGCTCATAGTGAAGTCAAGAACCTGGAAACCCTTTTTTCACGACATTTTAGAGGCATGTCAGATGTGTTGATTCATCTTGACCCCTGTGACAATGCCAGGTGTCAGTTTTGTTATTATGATCCTTGTGAGCACAGAGAAGGAACTCTTATATATAGTCAGATTTGGAATCGGCAGACGCTGACACGAGACCCCAGTGGACACCCTTAACTTTTGGTAACCATTGTGGATTGATCCGTTTTGTTAGTTTTCCTCTGGCAGCAGCTTGATAAAATTTAAATAAGGACCTCAACCTGAGGTCCTTATTTTCAGATGTCGAATTCGGTATTGCTCCGATTTGGGTTAGCGCTGATTTACATATGAGGTGATCCGTCGCGCCATCGTTGGCGCTTAAGGCGCATTCTTCGAAGCGCCATTAAGCGCCAGTATTGGCCTCTTTTGGCGCCTTTTTTTTGCTCGATTTGGCTACTGCTGGTTCCTTCCCCGATTCAGGCTCCGCTGTAACCGTTTCAGGCACACTGGGATAGTCTTTTAAAGCTAGTCTTAAAACCTCGTCCATGTGCTTCACGAATTTAAAGTCCAGTCTCCTCCGAATGTGTTTCGGGATTTCATCAAGGTCCTTCCGGTTTTGTTCCGGAGCTATTATGGTATAAATCCTGGCTCTTAGCGCAGCCAGCGATTTTTCTCTAAGACCGCCGATAGGCAGCACTCGCCCTCGCAGGGTTATTTCACCCGTCATAGCCACATCTGACCTCACCGGTATACCAGTGAGAGCGCTGACTAGAGCGGAGGCCATTGTTACTCCTGCCGAGGGCCCGTCCTTCGGAATTGCCCCAGCCGGGACGTGCACGTGTATGTCCTTAGAAGAATAAAAGTTCTCCGTTAGACCAAACTTAGCCGCTCTGGACCTGAAATATGACATTGCCGCCTGGCCAGATTCTTTCATTACATCTCCTAGCTGGCCAGTCAAAAGAAGATTTCCCTTCCCTTCCATGGGCGTAGCTTCTATATACAAGACATCACCTCCATAAGGGGTCCACGCAAGACCTGTAGCCACACCAATTTCGTCTTTTCTATTATCATAGTCCGGGAGGATACGAGGCACGCCGAGGAATTTGTTCAGATTTTTCGCTGTGATTCTAGTGACTTTCTTTTCTCCCTCAGCTATTTTCCTGGCAATTTTGCGGCATACATTGGCAATTTCCCTTTCCAGATTTCTCAGGCCCGCTTCCCTCGTGTACTGATTTATTATGTTCAGTATGGCCTCGTCAGTAATATCCAAGTCACCAGATTTAAGGCCGTTTTCTTTAACTTGTCTAGGTATGAGATATTGTCTGGCTATCTTAAGTTTTTCCTCGTCAATGTAGCCCGACAACTCAATTATCTCCATTCTGTCCTTCAGCGCGGGTATTATAGGGTCCGCCAGGTTTGCGGTAGCAATGAACATGACTTTGGACAGGTCGAACGGCACATTAAGGTAGTGGTCGCTAAATGCATGGTTCTGCTCTGGATCGAGAACTTCCAGCAAGGCGGCGGACGGATCACCACGGAAATCTGCCCCAACCTTGTCGATTTCATCAAGCATAAAAACCGGGTTGTTCGAACCGGAATTTTTTAGTCCCTGAATGATTCTGCCTGGAAGCGCTCCAATATATGTACGTCTATGGCCTCTGATTTCCGCCTCGTCTCTGAGTCCGCCAAGAGATATTCGTGTGAATTTTCGGCCAAGAGCGCGGGCGATAGACTTACCGAGGGAAGTCTTACCAACACCTGGAGGCCCAACAAAGCAAAGGATGGGGCCTTTCATTTGCTTGTTCAATTTCCGCACGCCGAGATACTCCAGTATTCTATCTTTTATTTTTTCCAGGTCGTAGTGATCTTCATCCAAAATTTGTTTAGCCCGTTTTATATCGAGTTTGTCCCTGGTAGATTTCGACCATGGCAGTTCGACAATCCAATCGAGATAAGTCCTTATTATTGACGCTTCAGCGGCGTCAGGATGCATCTGACTAAGCCGACTCAACTGCTTGTCGGCTTCTTTCTGGACTTCCGACGGAATTTTAGCCTTAACTATCTTAGACCGGAATTCTTCGATTTCCTTGGTCTTTTCATCGATCTCACCAAGCTCGCTCTGAATAGCTTTGAGTTGCTCACGCAAGAAATATTCTCGATGAGTTTTTCCCATCTCTTCCTTGGCCTGGGTTTGAATCTTTGCCTGCATGGCCGATAGTTCGAGTTCTTTGGACAACATCTCATTGACTTTTTTAAGTCGGGGAACTGGATCTATTATTTCCAGGATCTGTTGGGACTCTTCGACTCGAAGCTTCAGGTTTGATGCGACTAAGTCCGCCAATCTGCCTGGCTCCTCTATCGAATCCAGAATAGCGACAGCATCGGGAGAAACAATACCGCGAAGTTGAAGAATCTTCTCGGAATTCTCTTTTACGGTCCTCATTAACGCTTCAATTTCGATGGTAATGCCTTCTACCGCGGGTTCCTGTATTTTGTCGATTTGGACCATGAAATAATTAGCTGACGACAGGTATGAGACAATGCGCCCCTTCGCCACGCCCTGAACCAATATTTTGACTCTCCCATCCGGCAATTTGAGCATTTTCACTACCATTGCGACAGTGCCGGTGGAAAAAATGTCGTTCGGTGAAGGATCTTCATCTGTTGAAGTTTTTTGAGTGGCAAGGAATATAAGCCTATTACCAGCTACAGCTTGTTCAACCGCCCTGATAGATTTTTCACGTCCCACCATCAGAGGTAAAATCATGTATGAATAGATGACCACATCCCTAACCGGAAGCAAAGGAACAATATCTGGAATGTCGTCAAAATTTACCGGTTGGGGTTTGTTTTGTTGGTCATCTTCAAAATCGTCACGTTTTTCGATATCGTCTGGCATTGTTTGAATCCTTTTAACAGCTTATATGGGGTTATTGACAGTTTCCAAACCAAAAATCCTTGTTTGCAACAACCTTATATAAAGGTTTTAACTCCAAAACACTCCTTAATATAGTTATAATTAGCAATGACTGCTGTCAAGCGTCACCCTTTCGCGAAAAACACTATAGCACGGTATCCTCAGCGAAGCTCTGTTATCCGGTGTCCTGGTTCCCCATAACGTAGCATAGAGTACTATTGTTAAGAAAAGAGGGTGAATAAGAATACATAAAATGATCATTTCGGATTGGGCAGTGCAAGAATTAAAGGGCATACCGTTTGAGTTGACTTCCTAGTTAGTTTCCCAAAGTTATCTCTTTTGAAATAAAAACACTTGCAACTCGTTATGGCCATTAATATAGTTAGCTTTTATTGATATCAAGCCGCAGCTACTTTTGCTTGTAGTTCGGAAACAAAGTAAGATTAGCTTTTCTTGGAATCTGCTTGGGACCTCTTTTGGTTTCAGGCTTAAATTAATTACCCTCTGTTTTGCAATAGACATTATCTTCAAAATCTCACCAAAGGCGCGTCGTTGAAGAAGGCAGTTATGGACGAACCTGTTAAAATTTTTTATCTCGATGATGACGCAAATTATCGTAAATTGGTGGTACGCATCCTGGATGGTAAAAAAAATGGTTTTAATGTTGTTGAAGCTGATTCCCTGGAAGATTTTAGGGAATACCTTCTGAGGGATGAATTCGATTTGGTGATTTCAGACCTTGATGTTCGCTGGGATACGGGCCTACAGGTTATTGATTTCGTTCAGGCGCATCGTCCATTACTCCCAGTTATTATAATAACGGATTCGCGTTCCGAAGAGTTGGCCGTAGAAGCTATGAAACGAGGGGCGGCTGATTATATTTTCAAGAGTTCCAATCATATTAAAATGCTGCCAAAGAGTATAAGGAGCGCCATTAACAAGAAGAAGCTGGATAACATCCAGCGGAAAACCCACCAGCTTTTGAAAAAATCAGAAGAAAATTACCGAACGATTTTTGAAAACTGTCCTGATGGAATCTTAGTTACTGACCATCATGGACGGATCTTCGACGTTAACAAGGCCACTTGCGCCATGTTGGGCAGGACGGTAGATCAAATCCGTGGGTTGGGAATGAACGCCTTCGTCGATGAGATGTGCTCCTGGCTAGCGGATTTATCCAAAAATGGAGTCAATTTCGGTGGATTTAAAGGGAAACTCAATTTAAAACGCAGTGATGGTTCCACATACCCTGTTGAATTTGATTCAAGGATTTTTAAAGATAGGCTTGAGGGAGCGAAAGTTATAACAGTTTTTAGAGATGTTTGCGAACATGCCCGAAGTAACCGTGAAGAAGACGCCCTTGCCACCAGTTTCTTGCATTCTCAAAGAATGGAAGCTGTTGGGACTCTAATTACAGGAATGGCCCACGATTTTAACAATATGTTTCAGGTTATTCTGAGCGCAGCTCAATCGCTTATGATGGGAAAAGACGAAAATGATCCGGATTACGCGGATCTCGAGCAGATAGCCAAGACGGTTCATGATGGGGCGGATTTGATAAACCAGTTGCTGATTTTTGCTAAAAAGGGAGAGTTTCAAAGAGTTCCTACTAAGCTTAATGATTTGATTATCGCTGTTTCAGGCATACTTATTCATACTTTTCCTCCTACAATAGACGTGCAACTGAATTTGGATCCACAATTAGCCACCGTTTCTTTGGATCCCAATCAGATCCGAAGACTAATAGTAAACCTGTCGGTTAACGCCAAAGAAGCTATGCCGAATGGAGGACAGTTAAAGATTGAATCCGCCAATGTTCATCTGGATAGCGAATATTGCAGACGTTATAATGGAGTTACTCCAGGTAACTTCGTCATGCTATCATTTGCGGACACGGGTCCAGGAATTGACAAACAGATACAAACAAAAATCTTCGAGCCGTTTTTTTCTTCCAAGCAAAGAAGTTCGGAAAGAGGAACCGGGCTTGGCCTTTCGGTTGTCCAGGGGATCGTGGAGCAACACGACGGTTATATGGAATGTGAAAGCGAGTTAGGGTCAGGCTCCAAATTCAGGATCTTCTTCCCTGTCAATTAATCGACAAAATCCCTGCCTAAACAATTTAAACGGAGAGCTTTCTCCTGAGGGCTCAATATTCTGATGTACAATATCCATTCGGTGTCTGACGGAGCTATTCTTTATACAATTACCAGATGGGACTTGTCCTTTTTGCCAATGGCTTTATCCTTATTATGGCCCGGAGATTTTGTTTCCCGAGCTTTAGGATTGCTACACTGAGGTCCCCGGATAAATCCCAAGGTTGTGAGCGACTACGGATTATAACATCCAACTTTTTTCGAAAACCACACAGGTTCAGCCATGACTTGATGCTGTAATCACTCAGATAAGTAACATCTTTTGCTTTTGGCTCCTTTTTTTCATACGACCTGAGACAGTTGGGCAAGTTGTATAAATTGACTCGACAGTCCTGATTCAATTGCCGAGTCCCTGAAGCCAGCTTCGTTAGGACGAGACGCCCTATACGACCGCTGGCCTCCCACTGGTCATAAGGTCTTATCAAGGGGGAATATAAAAGCAGAAAACAAAACATGGACAACCCCAGAACGACGACTATTACTTCCGATTTATATTGGAAAAAGACTTTTAACTCTACGCTGGATTGATGTCTGATTTTTGATAACATATTCAACAGGCGCTTCAAACTTTCGGCTAGCGGATACGCCAAAAGAGCGCTAAAAGGAATTGCGGGAATATACATGCTACGATGGGCAAATGTTAACGTTGCGATGAAGAGAATTAATGGCAGCATCAGCCATGAGCCAAGAAAAGACGTAAGACTGGCCGTGTTTTGCTCATGCATATGATCTTTTTCCGACATAGGGCCCCACAAGAATAAAATCAAATAAAAACCAAAGGCGACAAGAATCGGGAATACCCAGAAATTACCGAGGCTGGTATCAAGCACTCTCAGAGGGTCAGCCGGATAAATTAAATCCAGGAAATAATCCTGAAAAATATTGGAAACATACGCCTGGATATCTTCCCAGGATAGAGGCGCGGTTCTTAGATACCCACCCAAGCCTCGCAACACGAATGTCCGCCAAATTAAACAAGCCGCTGTAACAAGAAAATATGGGAATGATTGCCTGACACTCGAAAAAAACCGTCCAGTCCAATCTTTTGAATTCGAAAATATATAGACTTGAAGGAGGATCATCATTGGCAAGATGATAGCCACTTCTTTGCCACCCAAAGCCAGGACGTAACACAAGAGAGAACTCGATATTAACCACTTCCTGTTTCTGCCAGAAACTCTACTCTTCAGAAAAAACAATAAAGACAGCAATAAGAAAAAAGCGGCGATTATATCATGTCTGCGATCGGTCGCCGGAACACTGTCTACAAGGATGGGATGCAGGGCAAAAATCAGGCCACTTAACCACGAGAAAACCAAATTCCCATTGGATAAGCAATACATTACCAAAACGACAAGACACGTGACCGAAGCATTCAGCAAGAGATTCGTCAATTGAAATCCAAAAGGATTCAGATGCCATATAGCATAATCAATCGAATAAGAAAACGAAGCGAACGGGCGAAAAAAATTGGCGATGTTGACAAATTGAGATCCTGCCATTAATGGTTCTGTGAACAATCGTGTGAAATCGTGAAAGGAAAAAATCCGGCTGGTTTCAATCAGTGTTATGGTATCAGTGCCAGTGAAAAAATAACCCAAAATCGGATGATATAGGTAAACCGAAACAATGCCTACCGAGAGAACTGCCCCGATTAACAGCACATCGTTCTTGTTAATTAGTGTAGGACGTTCCAGGAGCATGTAGCTTTAACCGTAACAAAAAATAAGAGTTGTTCGAATAATTCCTTAAATAAATCTAAAGGCATTGAAAGGGTTGCAGTTTTGTTGAAATTATAATCTTGTATATCCATGCGTCTACCTTATCCAAAACCCCTTTATCAGATACCATGTTACAGTTTATCATGACTTTTAGTCTATTATTACAACTGGTGTCCACTAAATTTTTTTTAGAAGCGGCAGCGCCATGCTTTTCCAGTATTTTAAAGTAGGAATTAGGAGATATTATGTTAAAGCGCTCAAATAGTTATGATGACATTTTAAAAACTTTTCAGTGGGAAATTCCAGAGTTTTACAACATAGCGATAGATATATGCGACAAATGGGCCTCAGATTCCGATCGCCTTGCTTTGATTCATGAAACAGGTTCAGGAGAACCGCGAAAATGGACATTTAGGGAATTCAGGGACATTTCAAACAAGCTGGCCAATGGACTCAGGAATTATGGTGTTTCTAAAGGCCATCGCCTGGGTATATTGCTTGGGCAGGGCCCTGAAACAGCTCTAGCTCATATTGCGGCGTACAAACTTGGAGCGATAGCTATTCCTCTTTTCACGTTGTTCGGGGTTGAAGCTCTTGAATATAGACTTTTCGACAGCGGCGCCTACGCAGTGATCACAGATAAGGCCAACATCCACAAAATCCTCGAAATTCGGGATAACCTACCAGACTTGAAATGGGTTTTTGTCATTGACAAGTATAGCGGTGACCGGATCGTGGACTTTTGGACGCTTATCGAGAAAGGTTCATCTGTCTTTCAATCAGTCATGACCAAAGTGGATGATCCGGCGCTGATCATCTACACATCAGGGACCACAGGACCACCCAAAGGGGCCCTTCATGCCCATCGAGTATTGCTAGGCCACCTTCCGGGTGTAGAACTCCCCCATAATTTTTTCCCACAAAAGGATGATTTGTTCTGGACGCCTGCTGATTGGGCCTGGATTGGAGGCCTAATAGATGTTCTTTTCCCGAGTTGGAGCCATGGCGTACCGGTTGTAGCATATCGCGCCAGAAAGTTCGACCCCGACGAAGCCTTTCACTTGATTGCCAAGCACCGGATACGAAACGCCTTTATGCCACCTACAGCTCTGAAACTTATGCGTCAGGCGCCAGATCCTCGCGGCCGTTACAATTTGCAAATGAGGTCGATCGGTTGTGGTGGTGAAACATTGGGAACTGGGCTGCTAGAGTGGGCCAAATCGGTTTTTGGAATAACGATTAACGAATTTTATGGCCAAACCGAGGCTAATTTGCTTGTAGCTAACTGCTCTGAAATCATGAAAATCCGTCCGGGCTCCATGGGAAAACCCGTTCCAGGACATACACTTAGGATAGTAGATGAATCGGGGCAACTTTCGCCCGTAGGAGAAGTTGGCGAAATAGCCGTGAAAAGCCCTGATCCCGTAATGTTTCTTCGATACTGGAACAATGATGAAGCTACAAAGAATAAATTTAAGGGGGAATGGCTTCTTACCGGAGATTTGGCTAAAATGGATGAAGATGGCTATTTCTGGTTCGTGGGAAGAAAGGATGATGTGATTACCAGCGGCGGCTACAGAATCGGACCGGCTGAGATCGAAGATTGCATAATTAAACATCCTTCTGTGAGCATGGTCGCTGTAGTCGGAGTCCCGGATCAAGTCCGAACTGAAATAATAAAAGCCTTCATTGTATTAAAAGATGGCGTAAATCCGAGCAGTGCTTTGGAACAGGAAATCAAGGAGTTTGTCAAGGTAAGACTGGCAGCTCATGAATTTCCTCGAAAAATAGAGTTTATCGAGGATCTTCCCAAAACAGCCACGGGGAAAATCATGCGTAAGGAATTAAAGAGATTGGAAGTTGAACGCACGGCTAACAAAGCTCATACTGCAAGGTAACGCTTTTTCACATCCTCATTTTTCTCGAGTTCCTCAATAGTACCATGATATTTAATGTGGCCATTATCCACAATATAAGCACGATCAGAGTGTTTGAGTGAAAACCTGACATTCTGTTCAGATAAAAGAACAGTTGTTCCCTCCCGTTTCAGGAGATCAATGAAATCCCCAAGTACTTTGACAATTATGGGCGCAAGGCCTTCGGACGGTTCATCAAGCAGTATGAGATCAGGGTTACCCATTAACGTACGTGAAATTGTCAGCATCTGCTGTTCTCCACCACTTAAATTTCCACCGCGGCGGTTGGCAAGCTCTTCCAATCTCGGAAAAATTTCGTAAATACGTTCAATTGTCCAATTTGTACTCCCTTTTGACTTTCGCAAACCTACTTCCAGGTTGGCCCGGACAGTTAGGTCAGGAAAGATCCTTCGATCTTCAGGCACAAATCCAATGCCTAGTCTAGCGATCTTGTACGGTACCATTCCGGTCACATCATGCCCATTGAAGACAACCGTGCCGCTTTTGGGCGATGTAAGTCCCATAACGCTGCGCATGGTAGTGGTCTTACCTGCGCCGTTTCGCCCCAACAAGACAACCACTTCCCCTCTGTCGACTTGAAGGGAAACATCAAAGAGTATATGGCTTAAACCATAATATGTGTTAATACCTTGGACATCCAGAAGCATGGTTACACCTCTTCCCCAAGGTAAGCCTCAATTACCTGTTTATTTGCCGAAATCTCACTTGGGGGGCCTTGGGCCAGCAGGCTCTTGTAACACAAGACCCTTACTTTTTGAGAAATACCAAATACTATATCCATGTCATGTTCTATGAAAACCATGGTGATGCTCATCTCGTTCCACAGCTCCTTAATCAATTCAACTGTTTCCCACCTTTCATCCGGGCTCATTCCGGCTACCGGCTCATCAAGAAGGAGCAATTTCGGTTCCAGGGCCAACGCCACCCCGATATCCAGGCGCTTCTGGTTCCCATGAGCCAGGGTCCCGCTTAGTTGATGGGCTTTATCTGCCAACCCGACGCTTTCCAGGATACCAAACGCTTGCCGCTCAATTTTTCTCGAGCTGTTCCAGGGTTTAACAAAGCGAAGGTTTCCCTTGAGTCTAGTAATAATAGTAATAACAATATTCTCAAGGACTGTCATTTTTGGAAAGATGTTGGTCCTCTGGAAGGCCCTGGCCATACCTAACCTTACGATATCAAAAGGCTCCATGCCAACTATGTTCCGGCCTTGGAAAATGATCTTCCCTTCGTCCGGCACTAGAGCCCCAGTGATTAAATTGAAAAGCGTTGTCTTGCCCGCGCCGTTGGGGCCTATGATCGCGCTCAGCTCTCCCTGATCCACAGAAAAACTTACGTTGCTAAAAATCTGGTTCCCTTCGAACGATTTGGAGAGGTTCTCGATACTCAGAATCGGGGTCGCCATTTGGAATTCACACTCCATTTTATGGGAAAATTCATGACTGGAACTTCTTGTAGATATTCTGATAAAGCCCCACCAGGCCGGAAGGAGCGAAAAGCACCACAACCAGGATCGCCGCTCCCAGCACTATTGCCCACAGTTCAACCATAGACGGGTGGATCTGCTGCAGGAATATTTTGAGAAAAATTAGAACGGTAGATCCTATTGCCGGTCCGGCCAGCGAGTACATTCCTCCAACCAGGCTTGCCAGTATAGGTTCGGCTGATTTGCTCCAATGAAGAAAGTCGGGTTGAGCAAACCTGTTAAGCTCTGCAAGCATCCCTCCAGCAAGACCAGCAAAGGCCCCTGCAATTATAAAATTGAGCAGTTGGTATCGCCTGACATTGATTCCAATAAACTTGGCCCGCTCCATGTTTTCTCTTATTGTCTTGATACTTAGACCAAAAGATGAACTAACAATCATCTTCATAACAAAGAAACAGATTAGAAACAGTACCAGACAAAACCAGTAGAAATTTGTCGGACCAAGAATCTCCGGTCTTGGAATCCCAAGAATACCATCATCTCCTCCGGTGAATGTGTACCACTGAAAAACAATCATGTAGAGGAGCTGCCCAAACGCAAGAGTTAGAATGGCAAAGTAAAGTCCCAGAAGCCTAACACAAAACCACCCCACTATTGCGGCCGTAATTGCGGCTGTAAAAGGAGCGGCAGCAAGAGCGAGAAATAATGGCAAATCGGCCTTTTTCGTTAACAATGCCACAGTATAGGCTCCAACGCCGAAAAATGCCGCGTGGCCAAAACTGACCATTCCTCCGAACCCAAGGATCAGGTTCAAGCTCATGGCAAAGAGCGCCATAATGATCATTTCCGTAGACACCCATATCCAATATTCTCCCGTCCTGCCAAATTCGTTCAAAAAAACTGGAAGAACAAAAAGAATCACTATCAGGGTAATTCCAGAGATCCACTGCGTTCTAGAAGAGGACGTCATGTGATCCATTGCGCCATTCAGCCTTTTCCTGATTTATCGTTCGGGTTTTCCAAATAGGCCCCAAGGCCTGATAACCAGCACCAGTGCCATCAACGCGTAAGGAAAAACCAGCGCCCACCGGCCGAAAGGCAATTGGAAAAAGGTCAGGCCGGTTCCAATAATAAGCGATCCTAACAGAGCCCCACCCACACTTCCCAATCCACCGATTACAACCACAGCGAAGCACTCAATAATTTTTTCCATACCAATACCAAGGTCGATATTCGAGAGGGCCGCAGTCAGAACACCGCCCAACCCGGCTAGCCAGCATCCCAACATAAAGGTGGATGTCATTACCCAGGAAACGTTCACTCCCAAGGCGCCCAACGTATCAGGGAACGAAACTGCAGCCCTAATCACGTTGCCAGTACGGGTCCTATAAAGCAGGAACCACATCCCAAACGCTATCAAAGGACCAATCACCAAAATAAAAACATTATACGAGGGTAATGCCATGCCCATAACATCTACCGAACCGGCTAGCAGATCAGGTCTCGTGACACTTCGTGGATCACCTCCCCAAATTACCCTGACTGAGTCGTCCAAAATGAGTACCAGCGCATAAGTTAGCAGTAATTGCAGAAGGTGTTCTTCACGATAGACCCGTCGAAAGAGCGTCACTTCGAGAACAAATCCTATTATTGCGATTGCAGGAGGAATTACCAAAAGGAGGATCAAAAATCCTAGTAGAGACTCCCCGGACAAAAGGGTGGACAGGGAATAAGCCAGAAAAGCCCCAATCATGTAGAGCGAACCATGGGCAAAGTTGATAACCCTCAGGACACCAAACACAAGTGACAGCCCTGACGCTATGATGAAAAGGAGCATCCCCTGGCAGAGGCCGTTTATCAACATGAATATGAATAATTGCCATGTCATGTTTCTTGCTCGGCGATGAGATAGGATTAATACCGTAAGTTGTTGGGGTAGCCTTCAGTTCCGGCACAACAAATCAGGTCTAAGGCCACCCCTGCAACAATTTTATTTCTGTTCCGCTTGAAGTTTCTTGACTTCTTCTACCGAGAGCCATACCTCTTCGGCAGGCACTTCCTTAACGTCTTTCATGATCAGAAAATGTTTGTGTTCTGGCGATTTCGCTGTGACACCCGCATAGATACCGACATTAGCCATATGATCAACGGGTCGGATATATCGTTCGCCTCTCAATGAGTTGAACTTGAGCCCGCCAAGCACTTTGACGACCTGTTCAGACTCCGCGCTTTTGGCCTCTTTTATTGCTTGAGTCAGGGCGGTCATTCCGTCATATGCCATGATTGCCCAATCTGCCGGCCATTCTTTGAATTTCTCATGGTATTTCTTGACGAATGCCTTCATTTGGGGTGTATCGATAGCATAGAAAGGAGCTCGAGCGTAGCCAGTAAGTCCTTCCGGCATGTCCAGGCCCGTTGCTCGCAACATGTCAAGGTCATAAAGAGAGCTTACTGGGGCCTGCTTAAATACGCCATATGGCTTCGCCTGTTTAATAAAAGCGCTTAGCTGGCCTCCCCAAAATGCGGCATAGATTGCCTCCGGTTTCTTGGCCAGTAACGTTGGGATAAAAGTAGAAAAATTGGACTCCCCCAACTTGACCCATACGGTGTCGAGGATCTTAACATCCGGCCGTCGTTTCGCCATTTCCTTGGTAAAACTGTCTAACTGATCATGTCCGTAGGCATAATCCGGCCCAATAAGGCTGTACTTTTTGTATGGCTTCTTGGATAGCACTAGAGCCATCCCTCGGCCTTCGATTCCTGTATTGGGAACAACCTGGAACATGTAAGGCTGAAAATTGGTCGTGGTAAGAGCTTCCGCATTGGACGTGTGGAAGAAAATGACTTTCTTAAACTCTTTGGACACCTTGGAAACAGCCAAAGCGACAGCGCTACTGGTCGGCCCAATCAAGAATTCGCATTTTTCACTCAGAATTAGCTCTCGGGCCATGTTCGCGCCAACATCAGGCTTCAACTGTGCGTCACGCACCACTAGTTCAAGCTTCTTTCCGAGAATTCCACCGGCTGCATTAATTTCTTCAATGAACATGTCGAGGCCGGCTTTTTGAGATTTGTAGAATGGCGCTCCGATCCCAGAAACGTCCGCGATAAAACCAAGTTTGATCACATCGGCGGCTGACGCGCTGGAACTGGCCAGAAAAAAGCCTGAGAACATGATCAATGTCAACGCTAGCAAGACTCTCCATTTACCGTGTTCCATTAATACCCCTCCGAGTTTAAAGATTTTGGGCTGTGGCCCGTTGATTTTGAGTTTACCAAGGTTTCAAAAATTCCTCGACAGGAGGAAAACCATTACCTTTAAGATGCCATTTAGACTCGGGTAATCGATCCTATATATCGCGTGAGCATCTTTCTGCGCACAACAGGAAGATTTTTTAAGTGTTCCAAATTGGCTACAATTGACACTACTTAATAAGTGAGCACCATGCCCCCATCGAACAGAAGATCCCCACCTACAAGATATTTGGCAAAGCGGGAAAAACCAAAAATGAAAAGGTTCCCTGCTTCTATCGGTGACATCATTTCCTTCACCCTGGATTTTCCCTTCATGACATCTTTGATGACTTCCTCAGGCGTAATTCCACGCTGCTCAGCCTGATCCGGCACTTGTTTAAGGACCAAATTGGTTTTGACATAACCGGTACTCACAGTGAAAGACCTTATTTTACCGTCTCCTTCGGCGGAAATAGATTGGGACAGAGCGCGTAAGCCAAATTTTGTTATGTTATATACAGGTTTGTTCATAGTGCATATGTGTCCGTGAACTGACGACATGTTACCAATTGCCCCACAACCGGAAGCGCTTTTTTTCATGTACGGTATCGTAAGTTGGGAAATATAAAATGGCGCCCTAAGCATCATCGTTTGCATCAGATCATACTGCTCCATGGGAAATTTATCTACAGGATCAATATGCTGAACACCTGCTATATTGGCGACGTATTTGATTTGGCCAAGCTTTGCGGCTTCTGTTACGGCATATTTAATCTCTTCGTCACGAGTAAGGTCTGTCTTGATGAATACCATTTTGCCGCCCATGTCGTGGGCCATTTGTTCGGTCTTTTTTCCTTCTTCTTCGTTTATATCGAGGCCAACTGTCATGATACTGTTTGCCGCTGCGGCTACTGCTGTGGCTCTCCCAATACCTGCCGCTGCGCCGGTAACTATACAGACGTTCCTGGGATTGAAATCGTCATCCACTAGCACAAGGACTTCTTCTTTTCTTATTTTTGGTTCACTAATGATGTCCATCGTGGCTTGCCAACCTCCATCTGATATAGACTGACCTGTATTTAAGTAGAAGCAATTTTTGTACCAATTCCCTAATTTATGAAGATGAGAGCAACCAAAGTTCTAATATCTTGAATAACCGCCGAAATAATCAGACTTCAGTCAATGCGCCTTGAGGAAACAGGATTTATAATTCTCAGGAAAGTTGTTTTCAATATAGTATCATAACTGCTACATGTAGCATATTTGGCGCCAGTGCTCCGGTAAAAAAACGTGGGTCTCAAGTGTTGCGCTGCTTATAGAGCGTCTAAACAGCCTTTATGCCCCGTTTTCTTCGAGTAAGGTTTAAAGATAGACGGTCCGCCTTTTTAGATGAGTTTTCAGTGCGTCCATAGTTTATTTGAAGAGACAGGATGTGTTGATAGCTTTCTGAGGAGTTATCCCATCCGGATCGCGATCTAAAAAGAAATTTGAATCATTCCCTGAAAGCCATAGATCGGATCAATTTCCCGGTTCGGGTTGATAGCCCATCCACCGGGGGCGGCAAAAAACGAAGAAGATTTTGGGCTGATATATGTAACCACGGCTGTTCCTTGTCGTGGGATATTTTCAACTTTTGTCGCAAGACTTTTGTCCACACAGGCGTATTTGAACCATTCGCCCGGACGCCAATAGGCGCTTCGAAACGTTGCCGTAAGGGTCTCCAGTAGCTTCCAATCGAGACCAAAAGAAATTTCCCATCCGAGTGAGTCGTCAGGTATAGATGGAGCCGGATTCAGATAGTCATTTTGTGGAGCGGTAAGAATTACTCCGGTTACCGGGGTTACTTGTTGACCCAACAAGAGGACTCTTCCTCCGCCGTTTGGTCCGTCAGAAGTTGGGACTAAACAACCCCAACCCCAGCCTTTGGATACTCTGGTAGCGTGAACCAATGTTCCATAAATATTCAGGTTAGCAGCCAAAGCATAATCAAGTCTTACGGCTAGGGACGATGCGTCCGTTATGTAACCCTCGCCGTTCCTATCAATAGCGTTCAGCCCAGATCCATACTGGTAACCCATCAGAAGGCTGTAAGGAAGGAATGCTTGAGTACTGGCAAAATTTGATCCATTGGCGGCATTTTCCCACGATTGCTTGTTAATCCAGACCCCATGGCGACGGTCAGGACCAGGCGCCCACGAATAAAACAGACTTAGCTTTGCAGGACCCGCTATTACGCCACATTCCGCCACATATTTCCAAGTTTCGTTGTAGTATGGAGCGAAGCGACTTCCACCTCCGTCCGTATAATCAAGTTCATTTTCAGCCCCTGGCTGGACATGCTGCTCGTTTCTGAACCAGGCAAGTTCGTTGTTGAAGAAAAACTTTCCATTGTTGTATTTGAGGTAAATTGAGCCATCCTCATAAACAGCGTCATAAGTCCTTGCAATCTTGGTGTTCGCATTGTTGCTTGCTCCGCCTGGGCCATTGTGAATTGCCATGTACTCCCATGCGACCCCGGCATCGTAATTGCCGGTGGAGAATGCGAACAAAATTACCGGATGAAAATTGCGTTTGCGATCATTGTCGAATAGTCTGTATGTAATTGTGCCGGATGGCATAGTGTCGAGTGTGCTCTGAGGTCCAGCGCCAAGGGTAGTACTGATAACATTCCTACCAGCCATGGAATTGATCCATGCCTGACCTTGCCACGGATGTATGGCGAACGTGGCCTTGAAAGGGCCGTAAAACACCGTAATACCAAGAGGCTCGGTTGACGCATTGCGCTGATCATACAGCGCTCCCATCCCCCATACTAGAGGACGTTTACCAGCGGACAAATAGCCCCAAGGGATTTGGGCCGTTAACCCCCAATAAGTCCATGTCCCCGACGCTATCGGATTGTACGTGCCCATAGCGGTGCTGTTGGCATACACTCCATAAGGAGAGACTCCAGAGCCGATCTGATACAGGGCTCTAAAGGTTATGGCCTGAGTCACTTTGATCTCAGGCCTGAACTCCATTCTCATCCACTGCAGAGAAGCGTCTGTTCCAGTAACAAGGCCATACTGTTCCCCGTCAATGGTTCTAAAACCAACAAATGAGTTCATTGAGTTGAATTTTGGCCCGTCAGGGTTAATGTTGTCAGCCTGACTTGTTTGGTCATAAGTCCCAAAAAAACCAGCGCGACCGTATTGGTCGAAATAGTCATAAACCCATAACCAATCACCCTTAAGATTGACCTCCCACGCAGGTGACCGGGTAACAGTTAACAGTAGAGAAGTAATGACAACGATCAAAATTAGAAAGACATTCATAGCAACCCTGTTAAAAGCAAGTTTTAGCAAGAGTAACAATCCATCATTTTAGGCATGATAGCTGATATCGCTTCGTAAATATCGAAGAATGCCCACATTATCACCGACGATTCAGGTCTAATGGAAACTGACGACAATCTTTCCGGTAGAGGTAAAATACTCCTTGATATAGCTCCCTCCACGGTTCTGAAATTCGCCGACCAGCGCATTCTGCGGCCCCAACAGCAGCTTTTGACTAAGGCTTCTGTCCACATCGTCAGTTCCTTGAACAGCGGTGCACGGCCCTAATCAGCGCAGAAAGGGTATTTTTCTGAGAAACAAATAATCTTGATTAAGTTGAAAGCTATTAGGTAGGTATGATCGTCGCTCGGCATATTCCCACTATTAGCCCTCCGGGGATTAAATTCCATCAGGTCCATGCCAGCCAGTCTGACACCTTGATCAATCATTTCCCGGAGGCTCATTGCGATCCTGTAAATTTGATTTTCATTAATTCCCTGATAGTTTCTGAACCTGACTCCATTCAGGGCGTTTCGAGCGCCTATATCCATATCTATGGAAATGTAAACGTAGGGTGTTTTGACTCTGCCAATGAGATTAGTCAGCGTCGCAGGGCTAAGGGAAAGGTCCTTTTTTGTTAGAATTTTTACCCCATTCCTTTTTAAGGATGAGTAACAGTCCAAATAATGTTTTATCCGGCCATCCTTAATTCTAAAAGCCTTCTTTGGAGGATAGTCGCTTACTCCCACCAGATAAAGATTTCTCGGATCGATCAGTCCTTCTTCCAGAAGATAATAAATGAAAGAACTGGCGTTATATGAATCAGGGCGATTTCTCAGAAAAGGATCGGCGGGGTCGTACACGGAATTAGGGTTTGTAGCCATGTCATATTGTATGGCCCCTGACATAGCCGAAGTGGGCAATGAGTCAACATGGCTATCAACGATAATCAATGAAATGTCATCGGGTTTGTAAAATCCAACCAAGGAAGCGAATGCCCCCCCGGTTAGAGAGTGGTCAACAGCAATCATGCATGGTATCTGAGGTAAGATGCATTCCTCTACAAACTTGGACACCGATTGTGCAAAATCCAGACAGCCATCTCCGTCGATGAAACGGACAATATTTTCCAAAAGCGCATCTCTTTGCAGGCTTACCGGAGGAACCGGACTGAGCCATGGCGGGACTTCAATTGAACCTCTTTCGTCCCACAGATACCCCCCAATTTCGTTATGAACATACTGCATGACCGCAGAGTAAGGGTCGCCACTTAGCCGATCCGAGGTGGACAGACAAGTCTTCTCCCGGAGAGACTCGTCCCTTTCGTCAGGATCCAATGGGCATCCAAAAAAGATCGGGTGTCTATTAAAGATCTCTCCTGTCAAATTTCACCATAGTCATGAGGCGCTTCCCAATCACCACAAAAATCAACATTGGGTGATTGGGAAGAACACCCTTACTTTCGATAAAAATCATCTCTTGCTTTTTTGAGTTGAAGAAGGTTTTCAAGTGGAGAGTTGGGGGCTATGCCACATCCCGGAGTAAGAAAATCCGTCCCATTTTCTAATGCCGCTATAGATTCTTGATAGCATTCCTCCGGTTTACCCATGAAAAGTGTTGTAGCGGTGGCAACGTTTCCAAACACTTTAACACCCGTGGGACGGGCGATTTCTACCGCCTTTTTCATATCGGCCTTTTCCTCGATGCTGATGCCTGCAACACCCGAATCGCACATTAGACCTATGATTGAATCGGTGTTTCCACAAATATGAAGCACCAGCGGTCCCTTAGACTTACTCACAACCTCTTTCATGAGGGGCAGCATGTACTTTGCCCAGGATTTTCCACTCATAACTGCCGGTCCGGAAGTCGGTTCAGCCAAAACATAATAATCCGCTCCGTTATCAAAGCCAAAATTGATGGCTTCTATTGCGGCTAGTTTCGTAACCTCAAGGACTTTAAAAACATTTTCCGGTTTTTTCAGTGTCCATTTCATGAACTGTTCCGCCCCTACCAAGTTCGCTGCCGCTGTAAAAGGTCCCTCGGTTTCTCCAAATATAGCGAGTTCTTCCCCGACCTTTTCTTTGAGCATCTGAAAATGTTGTTTATACATGGGGAAACGGCCCCTTTTCAGAAAATCGGTCGGGAAATCTAGCCCTTCAAGGCTCTCAGCAAATGGATGGGCCTTGATAGAGTACTGTCGATCAATCTCTGCCGGGCCAAGACTACAACCGAGAGCTTCGCTGAGGGCGGTGATGTCCCATCCCATGGCCTTGATCCATTCAAATCCGGCATACTTGGGTCCCGCTAAAGCAAGTTCCGTCATCGCTACAGGATCTGTATCCGCCAGGGGTCTTTCATAACCGCATTTTTTCATCAAGTCTATGACGCCATAAGTGGTCGTACATCCGCACAAAACTTCTTCGCTATCCTTACCCGAAAGACGATCCATAAACTTTTCTTTGAGGGTCATATTGGTATTCTCCCACTCACGTTAATTAAGCTGATATTGGGTAGATTCGACGACCTGGCAATGGCCCTAAAATTGATCCCCATCAAATGTGTTCTTGTCATTCATCTACCAGTTTCTGCTTTTGTCATTTCTACCCTTCTAAAGCTGCCCGAACCCGGTTTTGAAGGCTCAATCTACATTCGCAACAAAAACCAGGGGCTCTTATCCCTATGAAGATTTTTTTTGCAATATTTTACTGTCAGTAGTGAAGAACATGGCCACAGCCCCGATTACCAAAGCAATAATACATACAGTAAAAGTTGTCTTATAGGCGCTCACTGGAAATTTGTTTCCGACCTTGCCGTAAAAATCCAGTACCATCCCCATCACAGATTGAAAAAGCGCCCCACCAACAAAATACCAGATGTTGAGCATACCATTCGCCGTAGCAATGAAGCTGTGAGGCTGGCCCTCGGCAATGTGCGCGTAGTTCGGAACGTAGGCTCCAGAGAAGAAACCCATGATGAAAAGAAGAGGATAAAACATGCCAACCGGAATTTTATCCGACCACAGCACCAAAGGCAACCAGGTCAGGGCGTAAATGATGATACCATAGAGTGAAGCGTCCCTACGGGATTTCAAAATTCGGTCGGAAACATACCCAAACGCAAAGCAACCCACTGCCATGCCGACCGGCCATAACATGAGTATGTTCGCAGCTTGTTGTTTTGGAAGACCGTACGTTTGCTCCAAATACGGTATGCACCACAGACCCTGAAAACCCATAACTGTGCCATAGATCACAAATGCGTATATGGCGATTAACCAATAATTCTTCATTGCAAAAAGGCGTTTAACGTTTTGTCCAAAACTAACCTTTTCAGTGCTCTGGACAGAATAGTAATCGATTCCATCTATCTCTGAAACAGTGGGTAAACTCTTGTCACTCGGCTTGTTCCGGAGGACGATGAAATTCAACACAGCCACAATGAACATAAAAGCGCCCAACCAGTAGAAAGACGCTCGCCAGCCGACGATGCCTACTAAGAAAGCCAGTGGCGCTGCAGCCAGCACTGCCCCGGCATTGCCCACTGTTAGCATCACACCCGTGAGGGTCGAGAACTCATTCGGCCTGAACCAGTTCGCTAAAATTCTCATGCATGGGATCCAGACCACCGCTACGCCTACCCCCATAAGGAAACGGCCAAAGATGATTAACCCGAAGCTGTGCGCTAGACCAAACAGCGCTGTGCCGATAGCCGCTATAATAAAAAACGTGGTAACTGAAATTCTAGGGCCCAAGCGATCTGACAAAATACCCGACGGGATTTGCATGGCCGCATAAGGATAAAAATACATTGAAGACAATATCCCAAGGCTTGTAGCTGATAAATTAAACTCTTTCATTAATTCCGGCGCTATTACTGCAGGCGAAACGCGATCGAAGTAAACAAAGATATAGGTCAGCAACAGCATCCCATAACAAACCCATCTGTAGCGGAGCATCTGTTTGGCTAAATCTGAAAATTGTGCTTTAATTGCACCCGTTCCGACGCTTGATTCACTCATAGTATCACCTTTCCTTGACCAGACCGAAAGTAGAAAACACAGTTTAATCGTTGACCCATAATCGTCATAGCGCTATCCCTCTGTCATCCATATACGATCGTCCCCATCCAAATTTTTGTCGACTCGAAAATTTAATTGACAAAAAGCCTGATGTAATTGGTTGATACCAGGGCAGCGTCATCAAACCCTGTTCACGCTGCATTGTAAGTTGATCCGGCGCATGTCTTGGCATTAGAAGCGCTATGCGGACCCTGAAATTCTCTCCATTGCATATGAAATGTTTTTCGTCGTTCTCCTTTCTAGGTCCGTTCAGGACACTGACAGTGAAATTTGGCTCTATATTCCGCGAAACCAAATCTCACTGTTCTAATAATTGCTCAGCTCAATCGTCGTTGATTCCTACGAGCACCTGATCAATTAGCTCCGTCAAATCGTGAACCTTGACTTGAGAGCTGATGTTTTTTGCGCCTTCATTGAGGTTGAAATGACAGAATGGGCAAATAGATACAATCCTTTCCGCACCTGTCTCTTCACCCTCCTGAATCCTTAAGCTTGCATTCTTTGCAGCCCAATCTCCAAAACCCGTCATAACGCCACCACCGCCGCCACAGCAGAACGAGTTAGCGCGATTGCGCTTCATCTCGACAAACTCGATGCCGGGAATCGCTTTCAGTAGATCCCTTGGCTGCTCGTACAGGCATTCACTCTGATCAACATCCACATATGCCCCTTTCCAGAGTTGTTTGCCCTCATGATCTATAATGAACTTGTTTAAATGTCTCCCGGTGTGGCAGGGATCATGGTAAGTGACTTTCCACGGCAGCTCACCTTTAAATTTGAGCTTACCTTCCTTGAAAAGACGGTTTAGGTAGTCCGCGGTATGAATGACCTCTATACCACTCATAACTTCGTCATATTCAGAAGAAAGTGAATAATCTTTTTTGATGGCCCGGTAACACCCGGCGCAGGAACTAATGATAGTTTTTACTCCTCGCTCGTCATGCAACCATTTAAATGTCTCAAGGTTTTTTGTAGCAACCCTCTTGAATTCCTCGGAGTCTCCTACTCGCATTGCCGTGGAGCCGCAGCAGATTTCATTTTCTCCTAGGACCCCGAAATCCATGCCAAGTTTTTGGAAAATAGACGCCGTCGCAGTAGGGACTGCTCGCGCTGCCGTGTTGAACGCTCCGGTACAACCAACAAAAAACAGGACCGGGGCTGGCTCCTTATTCAGGTCCTTAATAGGTTTTCCGGCTTTTTTGAAGGGACGTGTCCAGTCCGTTCTCACACGTCTCGGGCCTTGGTATGGATTGTTGTAATTTTTCATTGATTGGAGAAGATTTTTGTGCAGAGGCATGGGACCAGCGCCTTCAGCCACTGCCTTACGTCTCATCGCTTCAATTATTTCAGGTATATAGGGCTTGTGGTCGAGTTGGCACTGGTTTTGACATCCAGCGCAAACAGTGCATTTGTAGATCGCCTCCACTAATTCTTCGTCCCAGGGAAGTTCGCCACTGAGAATACCTCTAGCGAATGCTATCTTTCCTTTGGACGCCATAAAACCTTCGAACCCAAACTCGGTTCCGGCCGGGCAAATTTCTCCGAAGGTCGGTGGTGGCCCGTAGTCATAAGCTGTTTTACAGGTTCCGCAAGCCGTGCATCTCCAAATTTTATCCTCAAGCTCTTTCAGCTCCGCAATCTTCCAGTCCATTGTCGCCTCCAATTCGAATCCGTATTCTATTGATTGCTCATATGCCGAGTTTGCCGGGATTCATGATATCGTTTGGATCGAGAAACTTCTTCATTCTTCTCAAAAGATCCAAGTATCCGGGATCGGCCCGTTGGTTGATCTCGTTGGCAAAATCTATCGGCGGTTTATAGGGAATGCCTCCCGCATCCAAATCTACTTTCAGACATTCAACGATAGCGTGTCTCGCATTTTCGGTTTCCTGATCGCTCTGTTTGTTGAACGGAATCATGGCCCTGAGCATTCCATAGTGGACCCCTCGATACATACTCATACGAACGGACGGTGAAAGATTGTGCGCTATGAGAATCTCTTTCCACTTGTTGTATACAGGGGCCCAGACCTTGGCTGGGGTAAAAGTACCGGGCCAGGATATCCCCGCGCCCCCCTGCTTACAGTAGTTCTTGGTGGAGCCCACAACCTGACTGGGTAATTGGGTTCTTCCCTTCAAGGCCTCTTCAGGGTAGACGGTTTGCTTAACAGACGTTCCCTTCTTTTGCTCTTCCTCGAAAACTTTTTCCCAAATCTCTACTCTCGCATCACGTTCCTTCTCAGTCCAGGACGTGGTAGTCGCAAAGCTGAACCACTCTGGGGCGTTATCAGGCTTAGGCTTGAAAGGATAGGGGATCGGCACCTGCGCAAGCCACCAGGAAACAGCCGTGAGATCATCGCACATTTCATAATTACTCAGATTGTGCATGTACGAGTACATATCTTCGACGTTGTCACATGACACCGTGAATACTTTCAGAACCGGAGGGATCGGGTGCACACTAATACCGATTTTTGTCACTACACCGCTTGTCCCGAGCCAGCCCTTAAATAATCCATCAAGCTGAGGAAGGGGTAGACAACTGTGCCAAGCGTCATGTCTTATTGCGCACGAACCTACACGGACTAGTTCCCCTGTAGGAAGTACTACTTCCATGCTGGTAATTTCCTGGCTGTTCAAGCCATACTTGGCGTTGAGTCCACCAATACCGTGAGATACTGCGCATGCCAGCACCGAAGCCGATGGTGGACCGACAGGCCAACCGAATCTGAGTCTGTGCTTATACAGGGCATCCGCCAGTTTGGCGTGCGAAACACCTGGTTCAATGACCGCCACATGTGATTCGGAGTCGATATCGACAATCCTGTTCATCTTTTTGAGGTCGAGGAGAATACCACCCCGTTCAGGAATCGTCAGCCCGCCAATGTTCGTGCCGGCTGTGTAAGGAACAACTGGGATTTTTTCCCTGTTAGCAAATCGAAGAAGCTCCTGGATCTGCTCAACTTTCTCAGCCATGACAACATAGTCTGGCATCTTGGGCTTTACAAAGCTGAGATCATACGAGTAGGCGTAACGAATGTGTTTTGAAGCTGTACAGTTTGAGTCACCAACAATTTTTCTGAGCTCTCTGAGCACAGAATCAACCTTTCCAGCGCTCGCAATTCCAGTAACTTGCTCCTGTCTTAAGCTGCTTAATTCAGACATCTGGCCCTCCTTACTGGCCTTCGAATGGAAAAACGACCGATTTAACAGGCGATGGCTTTACGCTCACGCCACATCCGCCTTTAGGAATCATGTTCTTTCCGGCAGAGTTTCTTAATCCATATGCCGAGATCTAGTTATTTACTTTTTGTCCTGTTCGGTGGGCAAAGAGGTTATTGTCCCATCCCAGGTGTCAACCTTTGCGGAAGTCGCCAGGCCCGCGCCTTCCTTAAACCATGTAGAAGTAACATTCTTTACTTCCGTGAAAAAACGAACCCCGTCTTTACCCATCACATGTAGATCACCAAAAAAGGAGTGCTTGTGTCCGGTAAAACCAAATATTCCTACCGGCACAGGAATACCAACATTGATCCCGACCATTCCCGCATGGGTACGATAGGCAAAGTCCCTCGCATAGTAGCCATTCTGGGTATAGATGACTGAACCGTTAGCAAATTCACTAGCATTCATTATGGCCAATCCTTCGTCGTAGTTCTTAACACGCTTGACACAAAGCACTGGGCCGAAAATTTCTTGATCACCACAGCTCATACCGGGTTTCACATTGTCCAGGATCGTCGGTCCAACAAAGAACCCTTTTTCACAATCCAGTGGGACTTTCGGGTTACGTCCGTCGAGTACAAGTTCAGCCCCTTCCTGAATGCCTTTTTCTATCCAGTCAGTAACAAATCTCAGGTGACCAGAGTTAACTACAGGGCCCAATTCGGTGGATTTGTCATAAGCTGCGCCGATTTTTCTCTGGATAGCCAACTTCTTGATTTCAGCCACCAACTCATCGGCTATAGCCTCTTCTACACAAATGACAGGTAAGGCCATACACCGTTCCCCCGCACAGCCACAGAAGGCATTGATAATACCGTTCGCGGTTCGATCAAGCTTACAGTCACGCAGGACCAAAGCATGATTTTTCGCTTCTGTCAGAGCTTGAACCCGTTTACCGTTGGCCGCCGCTGTAGCGTAAATGTGTCGACCAACCTTTGTTGATCCGACGAAGGATACGCCAACCACATCCGGATGCCTCAGGAAGACCTCTGCTTCATTCCTGCCAGCCGTTACAATATTTATAACGCCTCTGGGAAGCCCTGCTTCGTGCCAGAGTTCCAGAATACGCATCGCAGATTGTGGAACAAAGCTGGCAGCTTTAATGACCAGAGTGTTGCCTGTTGCTATACATAAAGGAGCCATCCAACCATGAGGTATCATCGCAGGAAAGTTCCACGGGGGAATGCCCACAAATACACCTAGCGGATGATGATATAAAACCGTATCATAACCAGACGATACGTTCATGATGGATTCCCCCTTCATGAGATGAGGAATCCCGCATGCAAATTCAACAACCTCATTCACCTTGAGGATGTCACCCATGGATTCGGTCCAGGATTTACCCTCTTCCTTGCAAAGTAGATATGTAAGCTCTTCCAGGTGTTCATCGAGCAACGCTTTCATGTGAAAGAGCACCTGAGCCCGCTTGTTCGGCGGAGTATTAGCCCATGAGGGAAAAGCAGCCTTGGCGGCGGCAATTGCCGATTCGACTTCACTAACGGTGCACTGTGGGGCATGCGCAATAACTTCACCAGTGGAAGGGTTATAGCAGTCCATGAATTTTGTTGTTGTCGATTCCAGCCACTCACCATTTACGCAATATTTTAGTCTTGAAGGTCCATTTCCCATCTTCGAGCAATAATTGACATCTTTGAGCGCTGATTCCATAGGATGCATTTGATTCTCCTTTAATATTTCAGCAGTCATAAAGTGACTGATATGTCCTGAACGTTTTTCAGTTCCGGCTGTTCATGGATTTCTGATTCTTGTTGTCTTAATTTAACGAGGTACAGGTCTCCATTACCTACACATCTAAGAAGAACTCCCAAATCCTGGAGCGTCTCTTCCGCCATCGAAGGCAACGACTCATCATGCTTGGTGAACTGCGACCAGCCAGGCAGAGTCTGTTTGCCAGGAACACTACTATCTCTGTGGTACTCGGCTGGATAAAAAGGAACGGTTCCCGCAAGTTTTGCCAGAAAGCGGCCTACCCTAATTACGTGCTCAGCCATCTCCCCTCCTACACCAACAGCGTCCCTCCGCCTGAGACATTCGATGATCCTATAATGATCGTCCTCGACTTCACGATAAAATTCAGGTTCAGGGTTAAGCTTTACCTTTAGATCTGCGAGGAGACTTTCAACGAAGTCCATGAGCAATATTAAGAGCGGATTCTCTGAAAACCGCGCTATATAGTAGTGAAATCCAATTCCTCGTTGATCCTTGACAGGGGGAGCATTGACTTCGTCATCTGTCATAGTCTCCAATATCCGGATATCATTTTCCGTGACCTTTGAAGAGGCTATTTCGGCTAGGCGTGGTTCCAGAAAATATCGAAGCATGGTGATATCACCAACCGAAACATTTTTAAAATGAAGGAAGTTCGTTAGGCTATGCACCGTAGTATTCATGTTCACTTCAGCTGCAAAAATTCCTCCACCTGTGCCTTTTCTGGTCTCAATGAGTCCCATACCTTCCAAAACTCTCAAGGCTTCACGCATGCTTGCCTTGCTTACCTGAAACTGATCAATGAGTTCCCTTTCTGAGGCCAGTCTATCTCCGGGTTTGAATTCTCCTGTGAGAATCGCGTCACGGATTTGCTCGACAACATAGTGCGATACTTTATGACCCTTTTGTGTCGGTTTAAACATAAGCCAGTCGACCTCCTGAAATTTTGCACGGCAGAGAGGCGCTGATTGTCAGTTAAAAACGAAGATCGATATACACGGCAAATTCCGACGTCAATAAAAAGACTCCGGAACAGCAGGATTTCGCGTTCTTAGCAATTCAGGACGCAAGTAGCCGAAAAATGAGTCTACAGCGCCGTTTGTTTCACTCTGTCTATTCAATTGGGCTACCTTATAGACTAGAAACATTTGGACTGTCAAGAATAATCGTATAATATTATGATAATTAAAAAGCTTTGTTATTTCAGGTTATTGAGATTTTATCAAATCTGAGGCTAACCACTATGACTTAAATGGTTATTCGTAACAGGTTATTACTACAGTTCTTTCTAATATTGTATTATTAGGTCGGTTGTAATATCATAAGATTATACCTTTAGGATATTTTTCCTTGACAGCGTGACTCTCTCGAAGTACGTTGGCTTGGGTAGGAAATGGGCCCCTGGCCCTCTTACCAAATGCATTATCTCTACTGAGTTTCGCAGGTTAATAATACGCTGCTTTTTCATTAATCGATTTTGACTGGCTGAGAGGGATTTGTTCAACCTCGAAACCAGGAATTCGAAGAATGAGCAACGTTAAACTAACAGCCACAATTGGGGCATATACTGTTTATCAACCCAGTAGCCAAAATTACCTTGTCATTTTTGATGGTCTCCTGGTCCCTCATGTGGGGAACGCCATGTAACCGAGCAAGCTGGGCATAACTTACTGAACTTGGAAGGAGAATCGTGATGAGGATTGATGTTGACGCACTTAAATGTATAGGGTGCATGGCTTGTGAGATGGCCTGTGGCTATCACAGGGACGATGCGTTCGCTTTGCTTGCTTCATGTATTGTGGTTTATCGAGCCAGAGAAAAAAAAGACTACTTCGGAGTAGTCATAAAAGAAGAAGAGAGCCTCACTATAGCAAGGCCTGAAGGGCTTGAGATCAAACGAATCGGGGTAGCCGAAGAGCCTGGATCTACCGGACAAAAGAAAGAAGCTGACGCTTCAGCCAAACCCATGCTTCTGCGAGAGCCATGCGACCTTTGTGATGGCATGAAATATGGTCCGATGTGTGTCAAAATTTGTCCGGTCAATGCAATCTCGCTAGTAGAGGGAGGAGAGTAGAAATGGACTATTTGTCATCGAACAAGATTTTGATTGTTAACCTAGAATCGGGCGAAATTACAGAAGATGAACTTGACGATGAACTGGTAAGCCACAGGATCGGTGGAGTAGGCATTACTTCCTCTCTATATGAGACATATAAGGACAAGGATCCGATAGTGCTCGGGACCGGTTTACTGACGGGCAGTCTGTTCCCTGGTTCAGCCTTGGGAATTATTTCCGCCAAGAGCGCCAAAACAGGAGAAGTCGCTCATTCTCCGTTAACATTGAAAGCTGGAATGGAGTTAAAGTACACTGGCTTTGACTATGTAGTGGTCTTGGGAAAAGCTGTCAAACCGGTATTTCTTTGGCTTCATGATGGTGTAGCGGACATCCAGGACGCGTCTGAAATTTGGGGTTCAGACGTCTGGAAGGCTTCGGACCACATACGCAGAAGTATGGGTGACGACCTTATCCAGACCCTGGTAGTGGGACCAGCCGCAGAGTCTGGCTCAGAACTCGCCCAGGTCTGTATCAATTATTGGGGAAGTGGAGATTGCTGGGGATTCGGGAAATCGTTTGGTGAAAAAAATCTGAAAGCTATTGCTCTGCGAGGGATGGGCCTGTTGGAAATTTCCGAACCTGAAGATTTTGTTGATCAATGCTTTGAGCTATTTGAAAAGATCAAAAAAGGATCTTTTATGGGGAAAACCGGTATTCAGGATATTTTTTCAGCAATGGGTGAAAATGATGCTACAGAATGGATTCTTCCCCTCGTCCATCGAAATAGCGCCTGCTACAATACCCCCTACGCCACCAATACTTTTCTGTATTTAAGTGAAGATCCCAAAACCCTTACAGAGCCAGATGAACCGGAACCTGGCTTCCTGGTCACCGATCCCTGTGCGCTACTGGGATTTAAGAGAGCAGGGCTCTCAGCAAAAGACGCTGGCAGTGTTATGAAAGCGTGCGCCAAGTATGGTATCAACCCCTTGGCGGTTGCCGAATTCTGCGTAAAATCTGGAGAAAAAGACCCCGAAAATATTGAAAAATCCCTCAAAGATCTCGAAGGACCTGTTTCAGTTCCGGACTGTGGGAGGTTTAGTTACTGGGCGCCTGGAAAACCTCTTTTTTCTAATTTCGACGCCTCGGACACAAGCGAATATGGCGCTTGGTGGAAAAGGAGGCAAGCTGTGGCGTACATCTTCGGTATTCATCCTATTTTTGCGAATATGGCGCCGGAGCTTTCCGAAGAATTGATGTTAGAAATGGTTAATAAGGGTACAGGGCTCGAGCTAAATCAAGACATACTGGATAAAGTAATCGAAGATGTGTGCAGCTAGTGGGCCTCCTTCCCGATTTAGCCGTAAATTTTGGCCATTCGGCGATAGAGGCGCCACGGGATGTCATAACAACGGAATTAATTTTTACAACTTTTATGCGTCTATAAATCAAAAACTGGCGCGGGGTGCTGAAATCCTTTACGGGGATGAGGAGGCAAGTCTCTTACCTCCTGCCCGCCCTTGTCCTTTGAGGGTCCCGCGCATTGGTTTGTACGCAGGTTCGGGGACATCCCATTCATGGCTGTGGTTTGTCGATCTTTTCGACCGGATGTTTTTTCATGATGTCGTTTTTTTAGATGAAGACATGGTGAAAAACGGGGTCCTTAAAAATCTCGACGTCTTCGCCATGTCAGGTGGGGACACTATTCGAATCGCCGAAGGGCTTGGCGCTGAAGGAGCCTATGAATTAGAGCGATTTATCGGAGAGGGAGGGCTTTATGTAGGATCGTGCGCAGGAGCTTACCTTCCCTTAAAATCTTCAAAGCAACATCTGGACCGCTTCAATTTTGTGGATATAAAGATCGCCAATATTTCCAAAACAGCGCCTACTGTCAAACAGTTAGGCCGCAAGGCGACTACAGCTTACGGGTGTGACTACGTATATCACCCTGTTCGGGAAGAAGTGCGGCTGAGATCGACCGAAAAGGGGCCATTTTCTGGTGTGGGCAGTTTTCTTGCGCCATTGTATGGCGGACCTTCTATGGTTACAGGCAACGCGTCCGAGATCATGGCTCAGTACGATGCCTTCACAAAGAAGACATTGTTTTTGGTTGATGAAACTTTAGCGGAAAAAACTTTGATAGGTAATGTGGCCGCCGTGAGATCAGAATTGGGAAATGGTGTCCTTTATCTCTTTGGGCCTCATTTTGAACATCCGCATTTTCCGATAGCTAATCACCTGGTGGCTAATGCTATTTTCTGGGACATGAAAAAGTCGAGCGTCGGTGGAACCTCTGGGATGAGCGAAATCGTCCTTGACGGCGCAGCAAAAAGAAAGCTGGTTCGAGATATTAAGCGGGAAATCAGCAATGCGCGGATCGTGTCCGTTGGCCTAGAGGCAGCTTCGGTTCGTTGGACCATCGGTTGCAAAATTTACGAACCGGAAAAAATAAGGGTTTTCCTGGAGGCCATATGGAAACGTCTTGGTAGGCTGGAGCAATCACCAAGGATCCAAATATCAAACCAAACCCTTGAAGAAATGACACCTTCCGCATGTGAGGTAACACGAATTTTGCGAGAAGTTAAGTCCCGTATAGATGACCGTTTAGAGACCCAGGGGATTGCTCCACATCTTTTCGATTCTTTACGGCGATTAACCATGTTTTGTCTTCAGACTTATTTTAATTCACTATTATTAGATAATTAACACCAATATTTATAATAATATTGTGATGTTATTTCTATAATATTCTTAAATTACAGATATTTATTAGTAGGAGCAAACCTTGGACCGATTTCGAATGTTTTTTCCTGGGCTGATAAAGGTAAAGGGTATGACGCTTTTTCAATTCTTCATGGTGTCAATAATCGCGTCGTCGCTCTTTTTACCAATATATACGCGGCCTGCATGGTGTGAAGACTCAAGCTCTTCCTCCGACTGGTTTATAGACATGAATCGGTTTTCAAAATCAGCCCATGGGTCTTTAAAATGTGATCGGTGTCACGGTGAAATGACATTAAAGGGTAATGTTCATCCAAATCGAAAAGATCCGACCGCGATAAGAAAAGACAGTGTCAGAACTTACGATTACAAGCGTTGCGCCACATGTCATCCGGAGTCATACAAGCGCTATTTAATGGGCGAACATGCCAAAGTTCTTGCCAAACAAGAAGAGGGCCGGTTAGCCGGCGGTAAACCGGCTCCCCCTGAACGTCTAGCTCCGACGTGTGGCGACTGTCATTCATCCCATTATGCGCAAGCCAAACTTTCCAGGATTACAATGGGCGAACAAATGATTCTCACGTGTGGAAAGTGTCATGTGTCACAAAAAATGAGTTATCTTAAAAACCTCCATGGCCAATTGGGTGTTTTCCTGGAGAAGAAGGCCTCAGCGTACTGTACTGACTGCCACGGGGCGCACACCTGCGAGTCTCTTAAAGCTAAAGAGAAGGCTTTGACTGCTTGCCGAAGATGCCATAGAAACGCTTCGACACGTTTCGCGGACATAGTAATTCATACCGGATCTGAAGACATTTCGAAAAAGGACCCCAAGAAGCAGGTCCACATGGCCCTGATTTTAACAATAAAGCGAATCGGCCAAATAGTTACTGTCCTTGTCCTGGCGTTTTTTGCCCTACAAACTTTCGTTTGGATACTTCGTGAACTTCATAACAGGCTGAGAGGACGCTGATATGGCTGAGCAGACTATACAGCAGGAGACTTTCTGGCGTTTTAGTGTTCTTCAAAGAACAGTGCATCTAACCGTAATGTTTGCATTTATAGGGATTGGACTAACCGGGTTTTCTATGGCGTTCAGTTCTATGGCGCCCGCTCGCGCATTTGCTTGGTTCCTCGGAGGAGTCGATAGCGTACGATATCTGCATAGATTGTTTGCTGTAGTGCTGTACTTGTGTGTGGTCACAGAAGTCCTATGGCTAATTTATTACAAGTTCATTTTACGCGGGAATCTCTTGGGACCTCATTCCATATGTTTTACCAAGCAAGATCTTTCGTATTTTCGTGACCATATCGGATATATCCTCGCGCTCCGGAATGCGCCACCTCCATTTGAGCGGTTCGCCTGGTGGGAAAAACTCGATTACTGGACACTTTTCATAGGTATGCAAACTATGGGCCTCACAGGTTTGCTTCTCTGGTTTCCGGAGTTCTTTTCCCGCTTCGTTCCAGGATACTTTATCAACCTTGCTCAAGTGCTCCACTTCGACGAAGCTGTATTAGCGGTGCTTTACAAATTTTTTATACACACCACCGTTCGTCATTTCCGACCGGAAGTCTATCCTGGTGATTGGACTATCTTCACAGGAAAAACGACCAAAGAGAAAATTAGGAGAACTCATCCTGGAGAGTGGGCGCGATTAAACGCTTCCGTTCAAGCTAATTCCGCCGGAGAAAGATAAACGATTTTATAAGGAACAAAGAGTTAAAAGTCTTATGAAACAAAGGTTACTAAAATCAGCATTGGCAGCGTGCGTTATGGCGCTTTGTTTCCTCGCTTTTTGTATGGTCCAGTTTACCAACGCGGACGAACAGATCTCAGAGTGCTTGAATTGCCACCGTCAGCGAAATTTGAACGCCAATGAGGGGATTCTATCTTCCCAATTATTTTGTTACGATTGTCACTTAAATCCAGCTTCCCATGAAGATTTTCGAGACGCTAAGGTTTCACTTCAGGTGAAACCGGAATATTTTCAACAATCTTCGCATCGCTTTGTGGCATGTATTCAGTGCCATGCGGATGTGGCGAGGTCTCCCCATCGGTCATTATCTGGTGTTACATGTCTTCAATGTCATATAAACTTTTTAGGGGCTCCCGGGACACATGCCTCGCACATTCGTGTAAGGTGCGAAGCATGCCATACCGATTCACAATTTGTGGCGCTAGACATTGCCGGGAATGAAGTTAAACTCTCTCATACAAATGTCGAGTCGCTTCCTATAAGCTTGGCCGAACATAAAACTACCGATGTTGCGAGAGAGGAATTCTGCACAAAGTGCCACGCGTCCAACAATCAAGTCGGCGCTCCTACAATGGTTTTGCCGTCCAAGAGTTTTGTTTGCATCGCCTGCCATTACTCCCCCTTGCGGATGAGCAACCCTATATTTCTGGTAGCTATCATAATTGCGATTATCGGTATCGTTGGGACGCTTGCCTTTTGGTTCAGAGCTAGTGTTCAGGGTGAAGTATCTTCTGTTCATAGAAAGTTTCAATTGGGTTCAGAGGTTGTTTGGAGCAAGATCTTTTCTAGAGAATTTTTCTCCATCATGAACACCATTTTCTTCGATGTCCTTTTGCAGCGCAGGATCTTGGCCAACGGCGTGAGTCGATGGTTTATTCATTCACTAATTTTCTATTCCTTTTTCGCCCGCTTTGCGCTCAGTTCATTTACGCTTCTCCTGCAAAAAGTTTCCCCAGGAAGTGAGTTGGCCATGATGCTGGTGAATAAGGATAGCGGATTTGTCGCCACGTTCAACGATATTACCGGCGTTTTTATCCTTGCCGGAGTTGCTTGGGCTATGTTCCGGCGTTACGTCAGCAAACCCGAATATGTATCAACGGAGGAGCAGGATACGTTAGCGTTGATAATTATTGGACTTGTTACACTTACGGGTTTTATCGTGGAGGGAGTTAGAATCCTTATCACTCAAATCCCTCAGCAGATTGCTTTGTCAGCTTTCGCTGGTTATCTCATATCCAGGATCCTGTCGGTTGTAAACATTAACTGGCAGTGGGCCTACGGATACCTGTGGTATGTTCATGCGATGCTGTGGGCCTTGTTTATAGCGTATCTCCCGTTTGGGAAATTGAAACACATTTTCACTACTCCCTTGAGTCTGATCCTAAATTACAAAAAGGAGTAGTTGAGGAGAACAAAATATATCATGATTGAAACAGATCCCATGGAAATGGCTCCGGAAGACTCAAACCCGCCGGCCCGCACAATTCCACTAGACAGGATAGAGATGAGACGACTCGTCCAACTGGACGCATGCACACGATGCGGGGAGTGTTTGATCTGGTGCCCAGTGTACGACCAGGATCCTAGAGAAAACATCCTTCCCCGTCAAAAAATTCTCGATTTCCTTCGTATAGTGAAAAATCAGCAGAGTCTTCTAAATCCAATAGTTGAAAATCAGCGGGTGCCCGATCCTGTTAAAAAGTGGATCCGAAAAATATTCAGGCTGGAAAAAATCAACGAAGAGGATGTTCAGCGTTTTGCTCTTAATTTGTACGAGTGCTCTACCTGCGGGCAATGCCAGGTCGTATGCCCTGCAAATATTGATACGGTTAACCTTTGGGAAAACATCCGCGAGCTCATGGTTTCGTCGGGTTACGGTCCCCTGGAACCTCAAAAAACATTGGCAAAGAGTGTAAAATCCTATGATAACCCTTGGCAACAACCTCGACAGGGTCGAGTAAAATGGGCGCGACGAGCCAAAAAGGAAGAATTGATATCGAATCTTCCTCCGGAAATCAAAAAGACGAAGAGTAAAACTCTTCTGTTTTTTGGTTGCACTGCCGTATATGACCTGAACATCCGGCAAATAGCCATCGACACAGTCAATCTGTTGGAAATTCTTGGCATAGATTACGGGTGCCTGGGAGAAAATGAGAAATGTTGCGGCAGTGTTCTATTAAGAATGGGCGACCCCGAGTATGAACGCATCGCTTCCGACAATATTAAACTTCTTAACAGTCTTTCTATTGAGACACTTGTCACCTCGTGCGCAGGGTGTTTCAAGACCATCAAGGAGGATTACCCTAAAGTTGGGAGGCTCAACTTCGAAGTCTTGCACACCGTTGAATTCCTGCACCGTTTGTTGGTACCACGAAAGCTTAAATTCAATGTTCCCGTAGAAAAGGTAATTACTTATCACGACCCCTGCCACCTGGGACGAGCTTCAGGAGTTTTTGATGAGCCTAGAAATGTAATCCATGCCATACCGGGAATAGAGCTCATCGAGATGCCTAGACATGGGCCGTACTCCAGATGTTGCGGAGCCGGAGGCGGGGTTAAGGCAGGTTTCCCGGACCTTCAAAACAAGATGGCCCAAGCTCGGATCAAAGAAGCTGAACAGACAGGGGCCGAGGAACTGGTCAGCGCCTGTCCCTTCTGTTACGCAGGTCTTCAAGTGGGGATAGGAGCTTTGAATTCACCTCTGGTCATGAGAGACATGACCCACCTGGTGATCAGCGCCTTGAAAAAAGAGTAATTTCTAGCGTCAGTCGTTTCTCTGGAATGATATTAAGTGTGGAAATGAAGAGTAGTTATACTTACAAGAAATTTGTTTACTGGCTGGATGAATTTGTCTTTGAAAAACTCAAGACTAGAATAATCACAGATGGCTATTCCTTGACGGAAACAAAGAAGGCCGTTTGTTCGCCATTGTCAAAACGGATACAGCTAGCTTACGTGCTGCCGCAGACATGGGGGCGTTTTGAATTATGCAAAAGACAGCTTTCGTGGTACCAAAATTCGGTTTACCTTGATAAAATTCTGTTAGTGAGTTCCTTTGCTCTCGACGCTTATGACCTGCGCTATGAGGTGATGATAGGTCAGAGTGATTTTAAACCCAAGCTTCTTCCGACTTTTGAGGATAAAGTAGCGTTGATTGAAAGATCCAGTTACAAGGACGTACGGCCGGAGGAATGGAATAACATTGCTCTGCAGGATAACAAGGAAAAGGAGCGCTGGCTTAACGTGATGGGTTTTAGGGGGGTAAAATTTGAGGAGTTGTTTGTGTCTCACTGTGCAAATCATGCGAACTTCTTAGATCCGGTATTTTTCAGCCTTGAAGATGACGAACCTGTTCCGTACTCAATCTGTAAAACATCACATGCCTGTTCGGCTTGCATGGAGTGGTACAACATCATTGGGGGTTCGTTCAAAAAAAAACTGGTTGTTCCGTGTCCTGGCGCCGTTATGTTTGCAGGCCTAATTACCAACCGATACTATGAGGTCATTCTCTACGATTCCAAAGCCCGTAGTGAAAGGTTCGACCCAAATCCGGTTAATCGCAACAAATAATCTACCTTTGTACCCGGTGAATCATGAAAGGAAGGTCATGAAACGAGTCGCATTGCTCCTCTTTATTTGGTTGTCTTGTTTGCCCTTGAGCGGGAAGGTTTATTCCGAAAATCCTTCTGTCAATTCCATCCGGTTGGCCGTTTTGCAGAACGATATTCACCATCTTCCTCTTTGGGTGGCATTGGACAACGGTTTTTTCAGGGAACAGGGGATTAATGTTGAGATTGCGGGTATTTTTCGAGCAGGACCCGAAATCATGAGCGCTTTTTCGGCTGGGTCCCTTGACATGGCCTATGTTGGCGAAGCCCCTACAGTTACGGCTGTTGCCAATGGCACGGCTAAAGTAGTTATTCTGGCCCAGGTCAATACGGAAGGATCGGCTATTGTTGTTGGAAAGAATTCTCCCATAAGGACTATCTCAGACCTAAAAGGTAAACATGTCGCTATTCCCGGTTATTCTACAGTTCAGGATTTGCTCTTGCGTAAGGCTTTATCAGCATCTTGTGTAGATCCCAGACAGATAAAAATGACGGTGATCAAGCCGCCGGAGATGATCGGCGCCCTAAGAACGGACCAAATTGACGCCTTTATCGCTTGGGAACCTTATCCGGCACAGGCTATATGCAAAGGTGTAGGTAAGACATTAGCTTCTTCCTCTGAGATTTGGAAAGATCATCCTTGCTGTGTTCTGGTTGCTGACAGGCAATTTGCTCAAGCGAATGACGAAAAGATGGAAAGAATGCTGAAGGCCCATAGAGAGGCGGTCGATTTTATTCGAGATAACCCGGACGAAGCTTTACGGATAGCCATCAAGCATACCGGGTTGGATGAGCAGACCGCCAAACAGGCCATAGAAAAAGTTAAATACGTTTCCAATCTTAATGTTGAAGGTCTCAAAGAGTATGTCAATCATCTTAAAGAGTTGGGTTACATCAAGTTGAACAATGTCGGGTCCTTTGTAAAAAACCTAGTCTATTAAGGCTTCGAAACGCGAAAGAAATTGAGACGTACAGATGGGGCGTTATCTCCCGCTTCTGGTTTTATTGTGCCTTTGGCAAGTTTTATGTTCTGTTGGAATTGTCGCAAATTATGTTCTACCATCACCGATTGAGGTAGCCGCTGGATTTTGGTCCCTCCTGACTGTTGGGATGCCACCAGGCCATTTACTCTATTATCATATCATCTACAGTCTTTACCGCGTGAGCTTAGGTTTCTCATTAGCCTGTGCTTTGGGCATCCCTTTAGGATTGTTGATGGGGTGGTTTCCCAGATTTCATCGTTCATTGGGCCCGATTGTTGAAATTTTGCGCCCTATTCCGCCTCTCGCATGGATCCCCATTGCCATAGTGTGGTTCGGTATCGGAATTTCGTCGGCGGCATTCATAATTTTCCTGGGCGCTTTCTTCCCTATCCTTTTGAACACGGCTTCTGGCGTTTCGTCCATCAATCCGATCCTGATCGACGCTATAAAAACATTAAATGCGACACAAATGGACATTTTTCTTAAAGTGCTGATACCAGGGTCATTGCCTTCGATCTTTATCGGCATGCGGGTTGGAATGGGGGTGGCCTGGATGACATTGGTAGCCGCTGAATTCACTGGTGTTAAGGAAGGTTATGGATTAGGGTTTATGATCATGACCGCTCGGGATATTCAGAGACCGGACGAAATCTTGGCTGGAATGTTCGTTATAGGTATGATTGGCTTCGCTATAGATTGGTCATTCCGAGCATGGGAATCCAGTGTCAGACCTTCGGAATAGAGGTGGCCAAACACATTGTATCTCGAACTGATCCAAATCAGAAAAACATTTGTCAACCCAAAACAGGACACGGAGGTGGTTGCTATTGATCGCATTGACCTCCAAATTGAAAAGGGCCAGTTCATTTCAATTGTCGGACCCAGCGGATGTGGAAAGACCTCCTTACTTAGGATCATTTCAGGTTTGGAGAATTCCTACGAAGGTGATGTCTTTTTGGACGGCAAAAAAATCCAAAAGCCTGAGAGTGAGGTGGGGCTGGTCTTTCAGCAGTATGCGCTTTTCCCTTGGCGGACAATGTGTAAAAACATTGAGATAGGGCTTGAAATAATGGGGATGCGTAAGTCTGAACGGCGTGCTATTGCTATGGAATACATACGGTCGTTTGGCATGAGCGGGTTTGAGGATCGGTATCCATACCAGTTATCCGGAGGAATGCAGCAGCGTGTTGCAATAGCACGCACTTTGATTATGAATCCTAAAGTTGTCCTCATGGATGAGCCTTTTGGTTCTTTAGACAGTCAAACGCGCAATGACATGCAGGAATTTCTCATGGATCTGCGGCAGAAAAGGAATGACACCATTCTATTCGTTACGCACAATGTTGACGAGTCGGTTTTTTTGAGTGATCGGATAGTCGTTTTGTCAAAGAGGCCGGCGAGAATTTTGCGGATATTCGAAATCAACACTCCTCATCCGAGGGATCGCACCAGTAAAGTAGCCAACGATATTAGACGAGAGGTGATTGAAATCCTTAGACAGGAGAGGATTAGCCATTCTCCCGTGAACAATTAAGTTCACGTCTTTTAAGGATTTTCCATAAGTCGGAGGTAAGGACGGATGCTTGCCCATACAATAACCGAGATTCAGAGCCTGGGGGTTCGGGTTGGCATGGACTCACCAAACAGAAAGGTCGGAGCAGGACCGGCGGAGGGCGGTACCATAATACTTGGTGGAATACCTGCTCATGTGCCTTTCAGCGGTAACTTTGTTTCCAGATCTCCATATGCCTTGCGTCTACTTGAGGGTGAATCCTGGCTCGTCAAGGGGGGAGAGTTTATCCTGCCAGCAAGGATGAAGCAAAGACCCAAGTTCTATGATTATGTCACAAAGGACAAAGTATCCTATTCCAGCATTGCCCTGTTTCACGGAAAGGACTGCGTCGCTTCGACAGTCCGTCAAACCTGTACATACTGGAATTCTCACAAGAGGTGTCAATTCTGCGGCATCGAGTTATCCCTGTCCAGCGCTCAGACCACGAAATTGAAGACCCCGTCTCAACTGGCGGAAGTGATCCGCAAAGCTATGGAACTGGACTCAGTTTCTCACGTTGTCCTTACCACTGGAGCAACGCTACCACCAGGAAAAGAAATTGATTATCTTGGAAGATGCGTTAAGGCTATCAAGGAAGTTTGTGATCTTCCCATCCATGCTCAGTTTCTTCCACCCGACGACCCCAAAAAGCTAAATGAACTAAAGAAAGCTGGAACAGATACAGTAGGCATTCACATAGAAAGTTTCGATATGGAAGTACTAGCGAGATTTGCGCCGGTAAAAGCAGCTATTGGACTAGAAATGTATGAGAAAGCCTGGAACTGCGCAGTGGACGTGTTCGATTTTAACCAGGTGAGTAGTTTTCTGCTCGTAGGCCTAGGAGAACAGGAGGATTCTGTTGTACGGGGGAGCGAGTTTCTTGCAGAGAGAGGAGTTTATCCATTTGTTGTGCCATTCCGCCCAATACCCGGTTCCTTGATGGAAGATTGCGGGACACCGAACCCAGAGACCATGAAGCGTCTGTACAACACCATAGTTGGAATTTTGAGAAACAAAGGTCTTTCTGCAGCGAAATCTTTGGCCGGTTGTGTGAGGTGTGGAGCATGTTCCGCCTTGCAGGCTTATGAACAGGAAGCAGGAAAACAATTCATCTGTCGGCCGGCTGTAACCGACGAAGAACTTGCAGTGGCCCTGCAAATTCGTAAAGATGTTTTTGTCAGGGAACAGGGCCTCTTTGAAACCTCGGACCTCGATGAGAATGATTCATCTAGCACCCATATCATTGTAAAATGTGATGACGAGATTATTGGGGCCGTACGAGTCTTTCCAGAAAAAGACGGACCCAATCACTGGGTTGGGGGCAGGCTTGCAGTCCGAAGGAAATACAGGGATAATCACGCTGGGGCCTTGCTGGTCCAGGAAGCGATGCGCTACGTTAAGAATAAGGGTTGCACGCGATTCACCGCCCATATTCAGGAACAGAACGTTCATTATTTCTCACTCCTTGGCTGGAAAGCAGTGGGACCCGTCGAGACATACCATGGCAAGGCGCATAGGCTTATGGAAGCTGATCTCTGCAGGGTTTGACCAACCAACCTCAATAGAAGACGGAACACACGATAATGAAAAATTCGATAACCTTACTCGCAGAAAGAATACGTAACTACAGTGGCCTTCTTCGCAAACAACCCATCGAAGATGTTTTCACTCAACTTGTCTTGAAAGGCCAACCTGGGATTGCGCCAGCCAATTTCGGTGATGACGCGGCTGCAATTCCGTGGAAGGACGGCTTCATGCTATTAGCCGCTGATGGAATAATGCCGAGATTGCTTCTCAACGAGCCTTATGCAGCAGGCAAAGCATCCGTAATGGTGACTGTAAATGACATTTATTCTATGGGTGGCCGTCCTATAGCCATGGTTAATGTCCTTGCCAGTGGTGATGAAGAACATCGCAGCAAGGTCGTCCAGGGCATCCGTAGAGGTTGCGAAAAATTGCAGGTTCCCATGGTAGGTGGCCACTTACATCCAGACGCCTCACTTCAATCGCCCGCTCTATCAGTGGCAATTCTGGGTTGGGCTCAAAAGGTCTTGCATGGATACACCGCACAAACGGGTGACGACCTTATTCTCGCTGTAGACCTCAACGGCAAAGTGGGATGTCATTCTGTGACCAGTTGGGACGCTAATTCAGGCAAAAGCCCGCAAGAACTCATCAATCGCCTGGAGTCATTACCATTGATTGCAGAGAGAAATTGGGCTAACGCCGCCAAGGATGTGAGCAATGCCGGCATCATTGGTACTGTCTCAATCATGATGGAGAATTCTGGGAAAGGGGCGGAAATTGATCTCGAATCAATTCCAACGCCCCCTGAAATAGCTTTTTCGGATTGGCTTTTTTCTTTTCAAAGTTTCGGTTTCACTCTTTCGGTTCCACCACATCATTCTAAAGACGTTATTGAATTATTTCATGAAAGGAATATTACAGCGTCGGTTATTGGAAAGGTTTCCTCAGACCCGCGAATCAAAATTATATTGGGCGCCGAAGAGGAGATCCTGTTTGATTTTACGGCAGACAGGATTACCGGAATAGTTTGCCAACCTCTTACGTAAAGATTAAATCTTGAAAGACAAAATGATGAATCTACTGACAACAGTGATATCCTTATATTGATCTAGGTGAGATGAAAGTTCGGTCAATCTATTGTGAGAAACGATACGTGTAGTTCAAATGACGCATACCGGAAGTATTCAGTGAACAATTATATGTCTGAACATCAAGGCAAGAACTCAACTGAAGAAGTGTCTTATCTCCAAAAGAAAATCGAGATGCTCGAAATCATTTTCGATAGCATCTATAATGGCGTCATGGTTACAGACCCTGATGGCTTTGTCATTTATTTCAATACCCCATATGGCAGATTTCTCGGCGTCAATCCAAAAGAACAGATAGGTAAACATTGTACTCAGGTAATCGAAAACACCAGAATGCAGATAGTAGCAAAAACCGGTAAGGAGGAAATTAATCAAAGCCATTCCATAAGAGGACAAAATATGGTGGTGCAGCGCATCCCTATCAAAAAAGATGGAAAAGTTATCGCTGTATTCGGCCAGGTAATGTTCAAGGATGTAAGAGATGTCGGTAGACTGGCAAAAAAGCTGTCCTTGTTGGAATCTAAGGTAGAATTGTATGAGCAGGAACTCATTTCATTAAGAGCTACTCGTTACACATTCGACAGCATAGCCGGGAACAGCGAGACAATCAAAGCGCTGAAAATGGAAGCCCTCAAGGCTGCGGCTACCAACCTGCCTGTTCTTATTACCGGTGAATCCGGCACTGGCAAGGAGTTGTTTGCTCAAGCAATTCACAACGCCAGCCCCCGACGACTCAACCCATTTGTAAGGATAAACTGCGCCGCTATCCCGAGGGAATTGATGGAATCAGAGCTTTTCGGCTATGACCGTGGAGCATTCACCGGGGCTAAGTACAAGGGCAAGCCCGGCAAATTTGAACTGGCCCATAGGGGGACCCTGTTTCTGGATGAAATAGGTGACCTGCCTTTGGAAATGCAGCCCAAGCTACTTAGGGTCCTGGAAGAAAAAGAAGTGGAACGAGTTGGCGGAACTTCTTTGATCCGGGTTGATTTCAGGCTCATTGCAGCAAGTAATCAAAACCTCGAACTCATGATGACTGATGGGCGCTTCCGTAAAGACCTCTTCTACCGCTTGAACGTCATCTCACTTAACATCAAACCTCTAAGGGAGCGGCCGGACGACATTATTCCACTGAGCCAGCACATCCTTAAACAACTCGCTCTGGAATATTCATTCCCAACAATCGGGATAGATTCAAAAGCAGAGGATATCCTTACAAGGTACGATTGGCCAGGCAATTGCCGTGAACTCTGTAACGTTCTGGAACGAACTGTTTCGTCGCTTGAAGGTAATGTGATTACCGCTAGTGGCCTCCCCTTTCAGCTTTATTCCAAAAAACAGACCCATCAACCAATGGGCAAATTGTCCCTAAAAGAGGTTCACGGAAATGTCGAAAGAGACGCAATTTTGTCAGCGCTATCGGCTACAAACAATAATAAGGCCCAAGCTGCGCGTTTGTTGGGAATTCACCGTACACTCTTGTACAAAAAAATAAAGAGATACAATCTTGGGCCATAACGTCTTTTATTATTTTAAAAGCTGAATGAATCAACATTTTTCCAGGAAAATGAGATGAAACGAGATGAAAAGCGGCGCTCAGAGCAGTTCCTGCTAGCTGGTGATCTTGGGGGAACCAAAACCAGTCTTGCTCTTTTCAGCCTTGATTCGAAAAGGCCTATCCCGCATTTGATTGAGACTTTGTCAAGCAAGAACGCTTCTTCGTTTCAAGAAATCATTGAGGTTTTCCTGTCCAGACATCCAGCCAAGGTTATGGCCGCGTGCTTTGGGGTTGCGGGTCCTGTTTCAAAAGGGCATGTAAAAATTACTAATCTTCCATGGGCAGTTTCTGAAGACGAACTTAAAGAACTTTTCAATTGGGAAAGAGTCCATTTGATTAACGATTTGGCGGCTACCGCATTGTCAGTTCCGGTACTCCAGAACCACGAACTGGCGGAACTCAATTATGGCAGGCCCGACCCCTCAGGCGTAATCGGGGTTGTAGCGCCGGGAACAGGATTGGGGATGGCTCTCATGTTATTCATAAACGGAAAAGCTTATCCAATTCAATCGGAAGGTGGCCACGTTGATTTTGCCCCTAAAAATTCCGTTGAAATAGCAATGTTGCAGGATCTAATTGATTCTCATGTAAGTGTTGAGCGTCTGGCGTCCGGGCCTGGCTTGTTTACAATTTATTCGTGGCTTAAGGATTACCGTAACTATAGAGAACCTGGCTGGCTGCATGAACGATTGTTGACCCGCGACGTATCACAGGTAATTTCTGAAGCCGCCTTCATAGAGAAAGATCCCCTTTGTATAGAATCTCTCGATATGTTTACTTCCATCCTTGGCGCAACTGCTGGTAATCTCGCGCTGACCGGCATGACCACGGGTGGAATTTATCTTGCAGGAGGCATATGCCCGAAGATCTTGCCCAAACTAAAAGAGAGACATTTCATGAGAGCTTTTACGGCTAAAGGTCGGTTTATGGAATTTCTTTCCAAGATACCGGTAAAAGTAATTCTAAATGATAAAGCAGCATTGTTAGGAGCCGCATGTTGCGCCATGCGTCTCATGGAGAAATGATAAATGGATTTCTCACGTCAAAACCTTGAAAAATATATAGACACCGTGGTTCAGGGAAAAGCCTCCAGCGCAGATTTTTCCACGGAGGCTTGCCTTGTGGAAGGCCCTGTAGAACCGTTCACAATCGTTATATTCGGCGCTACGGGTGACCTTACAACCAGAAAACTTGCCCCTGCGCTTTACAATCTCTACCTTACTGGAGCCATACCGGATTCTCTGGTTATCGTAGGAGCGGCCAGGTCCAGAATGTCCCACACGGAATTCCGTGACCGAATTAAGACAGCTTTAATAGGTACTGACATGTCGATGTGGGACCGGTTTGCCTCGTCTTTATATTATCAGTCAGTCCAGTTCAATTCTCCCGATTCCTTTTTAGCGCTTTCAAAAGAGTTGCAAACTTTGGAGAAAGGCCTAAATCCTAAAGGTAACAAGATTTTTTATTTAGCTATTCCACCGTCATTTTATGCGAGTGTGTCAGAAATGCTCGGCAAGGCCGGCCTTTCACTGGAGAACCAAAACGGCAATGGTTGGGTTCGTATCGTTGTGGAAAAACCTTTTGGGAGGGATCTAAAAACCGCTACTGACCTAAATGAGACTTTGCATAGGCATTTTGGGGAAGACCAAATTTTCAGAATCGACCATTATCTCGCCAAGGAAACAGTTCAAAATGTTCTTATGCTGCGTTTTGCAAACGCCATCTTTGAACCTTTGTGGAGTAGGATGTTTATAGACAATGTTCAGATCATCGCAGCGGAATCACTTGGAGTGGAAAATCGTGCGGAGTACTATGAAGAAGCCGGGGTGCTGCGTGATATGTTCCAGAACCATATGATGCAACTTTTGGCCCTAACAGCTATGGAACCACCGTCACGCCTTCAACCTGATTTCGTGCAAGATGAAAAGAGCAAAGTTTTTCGATCTCTTCGGCCCTTTTCGGAGTGGGATTTGAAAGAGAGCCTGTTATTGGGACAGTATTCTTCAGGCGCTGTTGATGGAAAAAACGTCCCGGGTTATCGAGAAGAACCTGGTGTCAACCCAGTTTCTATTACTCCCACTTTCGCAGGAATAAGAATATTTATTGATAATTGGAGATGGCACGGGGTACCTTTTTATCTGGTTTCAGGAAAGAGACTTGCCAAAAAGATGACTGAGATCATTATATGTTTCAAAAAGGCGCCCCATTCCATGTTTCGTGGAATTTTAGGAGAAATGGCAAGCGCAAATATTTTAACGCTTGGGATCTATCCAGATGAAAAAATAAGCCTGAGTTTCGAGACCAAGAACCCAGGCGCAAGGGTTTGTCTTAGATCTGTAAGAATGGACTTCGACTACCGTCAGAACTATAATGGTCCAGTACTTGACGCATACGAGAAGGCAATAATCGATTGTATTCAGGGAGATCACATGCTTTTTTGGAGACAGGACGGCGTGGAGTTGTGTTGGTCATTCCTGGATCCCGTGTTGGAAGACTGTGAGAACTGCGCTGACCAGGGGCGACGACTTCATTTTTATCCCGCCGGAAGTTGGGGACCTGAAGCTGCAGAAAGTTTCAAAAGTTAATGCTCTGAAAGTTTTTTATGGAGACTCATATGAAATGTGACAGATGTAACCAGGACATCAAAGAGGGAGATGAACGGGAATTCCATGACCAAAACCTTTGCGACGATTGCTACATGGACGCTCTTTCCCCCACTCGAACTTGTGACCCGTGGGCTGTTTATACAGCAAAGTCCATATCGGAAAAAAACAGTGGGCCTGTCCAACTTAATGAAATCCAGACAAAAATAATTCAAGTTTTAACAGAGACAGGAGGAGTTGAATTTCCCGAACTGGTCCAGAAGGTTGGATGCAATTCCAAGGCCGTCGAACGTGAATTTGCCGCTTTACGCCATATCGAAAAAGTAAGGGCGGAAATGAGGGGCGACAGAAAAGTGATGAGGCTCTGGTAATCCTAATTATCCTGTTTGAATTAGCACATCAGAGGTGATGCCTGTTGATACAGGGCTTATCTGAGACTGACTAAATCTCATATCAAAGATTGGGACCAAAACGGCGAAATTGAGTTGACATGGCGTAGAAATTGCATGAAAAACAATAATTGACGATTCCAGGGTTAAATCAGAACGGGCCAATAGATGGGTCTGTGGCCTGTTTTGATTTAACTCGAAACCAAATTGTTGCTTACTCAATTATAATTTGTGAGCTTAAAACGACCTAAAACGTTATCTTAAATTGTCACAAAAATTCACTCCGGGGCAAGTTATGGATCAAACTGGTCACATCCTGGTGGTCGATGATGATTCAAGGAATCGGACCCTGATAGCCAATTTCCTGGAAATCTTGGGATATTCTTCGGAGACGGCAAGTGACGGTTTTGAAGCGCTCGAAAAACTAAACGCAGGCTTCGACTTGATATTGTTGGACGTCATGATGCCAGGTATGGATGGGTTTGAATTCACTCGCACGATCAGGGAGCATCCCAATTATTCTGATCTCCCTATAATAATGGTTACTATACTTGACGATAGAGATAGTCGTCTGAGGGCGGTTGAAGCGGGGGTCAATGACTTTGTCTCCAAGCCGATAGATCGTCTTGAGTTGGGTGTTCGAGTGAAATCGGCCCTCAAAATCAAAAAGACCCTGGATGTAATCAAACAACATCAGGCAGAACTCGAAGAAACCGTAAAACAAACGACTGCCGAGCTTGTAGAAAGTGAAAAACGATTTAGAAAGATCTTTGAATCCGCCCAGGATTGTATTTTCATCAAAGACCGGGACCTGAGATACCTGGATGTCAATTCGGCCACCACTGATTTTCTTCAGATTCGACGCGAAGATATTATAGGCAAGACCGATGATGAACTATTTGACTCAACCTATTACACCATATCAAGAGATATTGAAAACCGTGTGCTCAAGGGACAAGCTATTGAAAGCAATCAAAGCCTGGTTTGGAATTCACAGCCTACAAATCTGGATTTCATCCGGTTCCCTTTCTGCGATTCATCCGGAGAGATTACCGGCATTTGCGGCATCATTCGTGAAATGCCAAACCATTTTTCCAGCTCCATGGACGACTCCCCACCGATTGCCGAGTTTTCATCGGACGCAATGCTTAACGCTTTAGCTAGAGCTAAAATGGCTGCCCGAACCAATTCCGTAGTTCTCTTGACTGGCGAAACGGGCAGCGGGAAGGATTATCTCGCAAGGTACATTCATGATCGATCGTTGCAATCCAGCGGCCCTTTTTACTCCATCAACTGCGCTGCAATTCCACCTGAACTGGCCGAATCCGAGTTGTTTGGGCATGAAGCAGGCGCATACACCAGCGCAGCTCGCAAAAAGCGAGGTATGTTGGAACTGGCGGAAGGCGGGACCCTTCTTCTGAACGAAATCGGAGAGCTTTCCGCTCTAATGCAAGCGAAATTGCTGAGTTTTTTTGACACATTTTCTTTTACCCGGGTGGGCGGAGAAAAGAACATTTCCGTTAACATGCGGCCCATTGCAGCGACAAACAGGGACCTTCGGAAGGAAGTCTCGGAGGGCCGTTTTCGAAAAGACTTGTTCTATCGTCTGAATGTGCTTTCCATAAGCGTTCCACCATTAAGGGACAGGCGTGAAGATATAACGACAATTGCAAATCAGCTTATCGGACACCTTTGTGAAAAATTACACATGTCCCCTGTTCCCAGGATAGATCCCAGGGCAGTTGAAGGTTTACGAAATTACTCATGGCCTGGAAATGTCAGGGAATTACGGAATGTTCTTGAACGAGCCCTGATCCTGTCCAGGGGTAAAACGGTGCGGCTTGAACATCTGAGTCTTGGAAAGACAGAATTGTCTGAAGCTGTGGAGAGGGATTTTCTGGCCGGACAATCTTTCTATGAGGTTATTGGCACCACTGAGCGACGTCTAATTGAGAGCGCTCTTAATCGTTCCTGCGGTAAAAAACATGAGGCGGCACGCATTTTGGGTATTTCCCGCTTTGCGTTAACTCGTCACATGGTCAAACTAGGAATAAACGAAACTTTAGACAAACTACCCGAATAGAGAAGAACGACTACGTGGACGAGAATCATCATTTAGAATCTAAAAGCAACCGAACGCGTCTGGCGCAAATACGGCAAACATATTCCCAGACGCTCTTGGAAAGCTGGCCGGGCTTGATAGCCGCTATAGTGGTAGTAGGGATTCTGTGGGATGCCATTCCTCATGTTCGCCTGACCATATGGGCTTTAATTTGCGTCATTTTGTACTCTGCACGATTATTTGTGGTCATGGCTTTCCGCAAAGCTGATCCTACTGGCAAGAGTCTCTTGTTATGGGAAAAGCGGCACTTTGTGATGACAGTACTAATTAGTTTATTGTGGTTGGCTGCCGTAATTTTTCTTTTCCCACGAGATTATGAACATCTTCAAATTTTGTTGGTCTTGTTTTTCGGAGGACGGGTAACCTTTGCCACGGTGATCTATTCACCAACCAAGGAATATCTGATCAATATATTTGTGGTCCTTGTTCCTCTCTCGTGTCAATTCTTTTACCAGGGTGGCGCATTTGACGTATTAATTGGAATTGTCTTGCTGATGTACAGTGTTCTCATGATATTTTTGGGTCGTGGTGTTCACAATCTGTACCTGGAGGTTTTTACGTTGAGGTTTGAAAAAGACGATTTGGTTGAAAGCCTCCAGGAAGGCATCTCTATGCGTGACCAAGCCCTTGTTACCACCGAAAGACTCCGAGGCCAAGCAGAAGTTGCGACTGCCGCCAAAAACGAATTTCTCATGAATATGAGCCATGAACTCCGCACACCTTTAACCGCGATCATCGGTTTTTCAGAACTTCTAGCAGGCCGCTTCTTTGGGGACCTTAATGAAAAGCAAATGAATTACGTCCAGGAAATTTTTGATTCAGGTCAACACTTGCTGAAACTTATCAACGATATATTGGACCTCTCAAAAATTGAAATCGGTAAAGCGGACCTCAACATTGCGCCAATAGATATAAGTCAACTTTTGAATCATTGCATGTCTATGGTTAAAGAAAGAGCGACCAAACGAAATCTGACACTGGAGTTGAAAATCGATGAAGATGATTTTGTCGGCAGGCGCATTATGGCCGATGAACTTAAGCTCAAGCAGATTGTGGTGAACCTTTTGTCCAACGCCACTAAATTTTCGCGACCCGGCGGACAAATTCGAGTTCAGGCCAAAAGGGATGATGACCAACTCATGATAAGTGTGTCGGACACAGGTATTGGTATAAAACATGAGGACCAAAATCGAATTTATGAAGCCTTTGAGACGCTAAATTTTTCATTTTCCAGGCCGGAACCTGGTACCGGTCTTGGGCTCGCCTTAGCGCGCAAACTGGTCGAACTTCATAGAGGTCACATATGGGTAGAGAGCGAGGGCGAGGGCAAGGGCAGCACTTTCAAGTTCGTCATCCCCTGCAAGGGATCCGCAGAAACGGAACGTGAAGGAAATGATCCATCCAAGGAACCGAATATATTAAATAATAGTCCGAAAATAAATGCGACAAGATCGGTTGACCAGCGACCCAAGGTCCTTATTGTTGAAGATAACGATCCAAATATCAAGCTAATCGCCAATCTTTTGGAAGCTGGGGGTTATAATCCGATTCTGGCGTTTTCAGCCGAAGAAGGAATTAAAATTGCACAAAACGAAAATCCTGATCTCATCTTGATGGATATTTCCTTACCGAACATGGATGGGCTAACGGCCACTCGAACTTTAAAGGCAGATCCTGATACTTCGCATATCCCGGTGGTGGCTCTAACCGCTCACGCAATGAAGGAAGATGAAAAGAAGGTAATCGAAGCCGGATGTGACGCATACATTCTCAAACCGGTACATACTAAGACGTTTTACCTGACAGTGTCCAGACTCATCAGACCAGGAAACAGCGCTATTCAATTTAAGCCTAGCCGTTTGTGAAACTTTGACAGCGCTGGCTGGATCGATTGCTATGCGCCTGGAGGGGAAGAACCTTAGCGCCCAGGAGCTACTGGTTGCGGCTGGATTTTTTGGTTGACCTTATTTCTATGCGCGTTTCAAAAGTCCCGGCAAGGCCTTGCAAGGCGCCATAATTTGAGCGGCATCGCTCATTAGATGATGGTGTTGGAGCGACATCGCTCCTATCCAATGCTTTATAATTTCAACGACATTTTTGCTTTTCTTGCTCCATGAGCGACATCGCTCATATTTGTTTATCCGCCATCTTGTCTCTACACATCGGTCCAAATTTCCAGTCAAAGAGATAACTGCTTTATACTATTAGCTGTATCTAATTCTTAACCGTGAAACCCTCATCATGGCGCCATTTATGCTGAATCATACTGATAAACGGCTCAATAGGTTTTTCAACCGAGCGGAGACGTTGTTCGCAAAGCGGATGGCCGGACAACGAGGAAGTTGTGGACTAAAGCGTTTAGAGTTTCAATATACACTCGGCGCAAAACCTACTGTGACTGAAAACGGGGATCATAACAAAATTTCATAAGCCGGTTAATAAGCCCGGTGTAGTCGAGGCTCATGGAAATATTTTCGAGTTATAGATTGGGAAATAATTTCAGGGTTTCGGTTTCTCCAGTGGGCTCGCCTTAGCGCGCAAACTGGTCGAACTTCATAGAGGTCACATATGGGTAGAGAGCGAGGGCGAGGGCAAGGGCAGCACTTTCAAGTTCGTCATCCCCTGCAAGGGATCCGCAGAAACGGAA
>JAMCYH010000348.1:13115-13893 GCA_023474025.1 Deltaproteobacteria bacterium | reverse complement strand
AGTTGAGTCAAATTAGCTCCGATCACTGGACGCACGCAACTCATCTTTTAGTCTGTCTGTACTCTTTTCCATTCTGTCATACGAGGCACGCATCTCTTCTTTGAGTCTGGCGGTATCATTCCGCATCTCCAGCGATGTCTGTTCGACTGTGGTAATCAGGTCTGCCATCATTTCTTCGAGGCTTCTTACTCGTGATTCCATTAGTGTGCTTTTCATGATTTAGCTCCTTACCCCCTTGATCTACTGCTGTTAGTATTAATGATTTTGGGGCGAGCGTCAAGATTTCTCCCGGGGGTCGAAATGACACAGGAACAGGCAGGGACGCCTGTCGCCACCATAAATACCGGGCGAGGCAAGCCGTCGCCCCTACATAAATATTCATTCGTCTTTGGGCCGCTCCCGCGGTCCAACATTCGTGAGCCCGTGGCCTCGCCATGGGGGGATGGATCGTTCGTTGGGCCATTGCTCGAAGCTAATTTGACTCAACTTTTTCTTATTGCGTGTTTATTCGATTTGCCATAGTTTAAAAAAATGGTATAATTTAAAGAGGTTCATTTCCGTCAGCCTAAATTGATTAACGAAACTAGTAATTACGGGGGCTTACCCTGATGAGTATTGACAAGCCTGTTCCAAGAAATCATCCTGGTTCTGGTCCGCCATCAAGGGATCTGTCCGTCCCGCCTATGGCCAATCAACCCAGTCCATACGTTTTCCAGGGCCAACCCGGGCAGCGTCAATCCGTTCCTAACGCCAATTTTCCCGATTCCAACAGATCATT
>JAMCYH010000348.1:0-13105 GCA_023474025.1 Deltaproteobacteria bacterium | reverse complement strand
TCAGTAAAGATCCCTTTGCCATGATCGAGCGTGACCAGAATGCCCAATCCACGAAAATCCCTCTGCTTTCCAGCGGCGGTTACAACTCCATCCGCACACGCGACAACAGGATCTCCTCTTTTTGCGCCTATGGCCAATCAACCCAGTCCATACGTTTTCCAGGGCCAACCCGGGCAGCGTCAATCCGTTCCTAACGCCAATTTTCCCGATTCCAACAGATCATTTAAAGACTATCTCGATATCATCCTTCGGCGCCGTTCTGCCGTAATTATCTTCCTTGCGGCATCGATAACTATTTCCATTCTGTATTGTTTCCTGGCCACCCCGCTATATACTTCTCAAGCCCGACTTGAAGTCCTTGACAAGAAAGAAAAGACAGAACAAAAACTGTCCGCAGAAGAAGTAATTGATACTCGATCTTACATGAGCACACAGATCGAAATCCTTAAATCACGACCAATCGCGGAAGCTGTTGTCAAACGAATGAACCTTCTTGAAGAGGAAGACAACACCTCCGACGGTTTTAGTCTGCTCAAGGCGCCGGTTTATTTGTGGCAAACCGTTTCATCATGGTTCAAAAGCGACCCGGATTCGGACCAGACTGATAACAAAGACGCTCAGAAACTTGCTATCCTGGCAGATTCTCTGGCAGGGAAAATTGTTGCCAAGCCTGTAAAAACCAGTAATCTGCTCGAGATTTCAATCGCTGCCAAATCGCCCCAGAAGGCCAATAAATTACTTGCAAATTATATCGACGCATATCTTGCGTATAATCTTCAAAAGAGAAGAAGTGAGAGCATACAAGCCGAACAATGGCTTAAAGAAGAAGGAATAAAAGTTGAAAGGAATTTAAGGGAGGCCGAGGCAAAATTACTCGATTTCTGTATTGACAACGGTATTGTCGTAGCTACCGAAGGCGCCTTGGGACAGGTAATGGCCCTGCTCAACAAAAAGATGGAAGGACAGGTTAAATCGGAAGAAGCAAGACTCAAGGCGGATGTCGGGAAGGAAACCAAGTATGTCGATGTGAGCAGAGGTTCTGGTGACTCGAGTCAGAGGTACATAAGCAAACTTAAAGAGGATCTGGCTAGCCAGGAGGCCGAATATACCCAGATGCAGGGTGTTTATTCGCCGAGTTATCCCAAAATGGTTCTACAAAAGAGAAAGATCAAGTTTCTCGAAGACAAGATAGCTCAAATCGAGAAAAACCTTGCGACGGGAGCTGCAGAATCCGCTGAAAAGGTTGAAGAGGCAATTAAGGGAAGCGTTGACAAAACCAAACAGGAGGTTTCCCGCGTCAAGGGACTGGAAGTTGAATATTCGATTCTTAAGAAAGAGGTTGATACCAACTCGGAGTTTTTGAAACTAATCCTTAAAGAAGGCCAGGAAATGGGGATCAAGGCAAGGACCATCAGCAACAACATGATTGTATCCGATCCTCCAACGTTACCCCGAGCCCCGTCGTGGCCCAAAAAAAAGCTCATATTGCTGATCGGATTTATGGCCGGCCTTGTAGGGGGAGTGATGTGCGCTTTTGTTTGGGAACAGTTGGATGACACTTTGCAAAATCCTGATCATCTCTCTATGTCTGTAAACACACGAAGGCTGGGAATTGTTCCTGATGTTTCAAAAACCGGGACATACGATGAGAATGAGTTGAAGGAAGGGACAGTAGAATTCCTTGCTTACAACAATCCGAAAACCCCAATCGCAGACGCCATCAGAAACCTTCAAATGTCCATCTTGTTTTCATATCCTGATTACGACATAAGATGTCTGTCCATTTCAAGTTCGTTACCTTCAGAAGGCAAGACACTCCTAACTGTTTCTTTCGCGTCCGTGCTTTGCGCTGGCGGAAGCAAGCGAGCGGTTGTAGTTGACATGGATATGCGAAAACCCAGGATTCACTCGGTATTTAAGGTACCGAAAACTACGCCCGGCATGTCAAATTTATTGAACGGTAACGGCGACGCCTTGACCGTGTCGGAAGCAATCCAGGCCCACACTGCCGTCCCCGGGCTTTATTTCATTACGGCTGGACCAGTTCCGCCGGATTCCGTGGGTCTCCTGCATTCTCAAAAACTGAAAATGGTCATAGATGAGTTACGTTCCACATTCGACTACGTAGTTATTGATTGCCCCCCGATACTGGGTTTCCCGGACACTCCAATACTAACCAGACAGACGGATGGTTTAGTCGTAGTGGCCAGGCAGGGCTATGTCGGAAAGAATGAGATTGTCGAGGCGATTGACCACGTCAGGGCCGTGGATGGAGCCAACATCCTTGGTATAGTATTTAACCGGGCCCACGCTCCGGCGTTATATGGCTATGGTTACAGGTACGGCTACCGGTACGGCGGTCATTATTACCATCAGAGTTATAAATATTACCACGACAGGACCTGAGCGTTACAGGTATGGCCAGACAGGGCGATTGTTCAGGCTGGACAGGGCCTTTCCCGCTGTTTCACGGACTAGTTTTAGAGGGCTGTGACTCAATATTTCCAAATCGTGCCTGATTGCTTCATTCTGGACGTTTAGATGATCCAGTGTTTTAGCGATGGCCACGTTCACATCAGGGTCCGCCTTATCGATCATTGATTCAATGGTGGACTTTCCAAGATTCAGGATGATGATTCGGGACATAATCCAGCGAGATCTGATCTGATAGTTCACTTTCAGGTATTCCAGATCGTCGGGCTCCAGCTTCGGGATCACAGTCAAATCGTCGAAACTTTTGTATCCTCCCATTGTAACCATTTCCTGACAAAAGAACGAGTCGCCGGGATATACGGTGTTATCGCCATAACACATGGTTCGTAACGCCAGTAGATCTCCGTTATTAAGCGCATGCCGCAATGATTTGCGACTTAACAATCCGCGGTTCAGTTCCGCGTGGACTAGAAACCCAAGACCAAAATCCAGAATAATTGCCAGAAGACAAAGCGCAGCGAACTTCGCGCCCTTTCGCTTGAGCAGACCAATGATTGCGGCTATCGCCAAAAACATGCCCAAAACCATCAACAGGCTCATGAATTCCACGCGCCTGGATGTGACCGAGTAATATTCAGGCGAACTGGAACGAGCAGGGGCCAATGAACTCAGAGCAGCATCAGCGGCAGACGCGATTTGGGGATCATCCCTGCTTTCTGACAACTGTTTCAGAAATGGATAGGCGGCTGGGTCCCGCAATGCTGAAAGCGTGTCCACCACGCCTTTTTTTTCCGGAAGAGAACCCTTGAGCCCTGCCTGAAAAAGTGGCAGGAAAAGCGCCACGTTGTCAGGTTCACGGGTTATATAGTCCTTCATAAGTTTTATTAACGTGCTCTTTGCCGCTTCACTGATCTGGGAACTGCCGGAAGATTGGGGTCCGGAAACCGTGGTGTTGTCATTAAGGAGTCGGATCATTTGCGGTATGAACTGTGGGTCGCTTTTTGCTCCGATCGATTTGATAGCCTGCAACCTGACGCTTGGGTCTATAGACATCAGGCGCTTCTTGTATTCGTCAGCGCTCAGGTCTAAGGTCTTTTCGTCGTGATCAGGGTTTGTTTCAGTTAGAGATGAGAAGTCCTTAAACATTTGGCTGGTCACATAATCGTACGCCAGGCCGAGATCTGTAAAGCGAGGCTTTAAAACAAATCCGGCGGCGCCGATTATGACGACACTGACGAGTAAGGTGTAAATGAATGATCTTATGTTTCGAGTAGGCAATGAAATTACAACAGCTTTAATTACGCGCATTACAACATAGCAGCGCCAACAAGGTCCGGTTCTTTGGACGTACGCGCATATCCGCCGGTCAAACCAGTATTGCCAGCGCTAATTGCAAACAGATGATGAGCCTGAATAAAGCGGTTATTATGGATGACTCTGCTGTCCGCCTCCGCCACCACCACCGCAGGCCAGGAGCAGGAACGTGAGTACAGGTAGCAACAACACAAGATAAGCAACATATTTCTGGCAGGACATTTCAAAGGTGTCGAAATTTTCCGACCTCGCTCCAACCAACCTCGACAATAATGCTTTCATCTCTTGAAATACCCCCTTGAGTTTTCCAAATTAGTATCAAACAGTTAATTACAAAATCCCGAATTAGGGCGCCTGTGAGGCTTTTCCTCTAATATAATTATATCCTTCCGCCAGGTTTTTTCAACAATATTTTTTTCTCATTATTCATTTGTTTAGTAATCAAGAGGTATATCAACAGATACACTGTGCCCATCAGCCGTAGTCATGGTCCCCATGAGCTTGAGATCGTCGGAGACTCTCCCGCTAAACCTGAAACCCATATTGTCTGAAGCTTCTACAGCGCCATTATCGAAAGTGCCGTATCCGTAATGAGTTTCCCTTTTCCCTGATGGGGTAACGATTTTTAATGTGCCTTTAACTTTCTTTCCCGAGAAACTAAAAGTCGCGTTCCATCGCATACCCATGTAAACACCGGAACTTGAACCGGAAAAATCCTGTTTCCCTATTTTTGCCAACAACTTACGAGTGTCTGCTTCCTTAACAGATTTTTTTGCATAGGGGAGTCTGGTTTGATCTGCGTTCACGCCCTCCGGAACTGGCGTGGCCAGATTTTTATTCGTATCTGACATGTTACGGCGTTCCTGTTTTGCAAGATCAGTCAGGACACCGTCTATTCCACCCTTTTTATCTTCATAATCTGACCGTTGGGGGGCCGTGGCAAGAATGGAAACAAGACGCTCCCTATCGGTGGGATTGATGTTCCCGGCCAGAGTCCGACCGATGTAATCTCTGCCAGCTTTCGGCATGTCAGCCACCATGCATACAATGCCCATGTTATATAACGCTTCAGGATTATGCTGATCTATCTTTAGAGCAAGTTCCAAATCCCTTATGGAAAGCTCATATTGTTCAATTGCGGCGTAGACCACGCTCCTGCCCAAGTAGGCGTCAACAAGAAACGGATCGAGTTCAATGGCGTGATTATAATCCGAAATGGCCTTGTCATAATATTTCATCGAACTCTCCGCATCTGCGCGGGTAACATATCCTTTAGGGTCTGATGGTTTTGAATCAATTACCCTGTTCAGATCTTTCAGGGCTGAGTCCATATTCCCAAGAGCCTCATAAGCCCGGGCTCTGTACTCATAAGCCTCACTGCTGGCTCCCCTCTTCAAAGCCTCGGTCAGGACTCTAATCGCCCTAATATAGGCTCCTGTTTCGACCTGTTGTCGCCCTTCATCCACATAAGCTTGCACCCTCGCTTTGGAGCGCATCATCCGGATACGATCGATTAATTCGTTAGCCCAACAGTTATACGTGACGACCGACGAAACCATTAGAACAGCAATTGAGAGTGAGACGGTTTTCTTCATCATGACGTTGATCCGGTAATCATGTGACAGGTTCGGCAAATTATCCGCGATGCCTGGTCAATCAAGGTTGATATGAATTCAAAAAACTTTTTGCAAGCATGAAGATTCCGACGTTACCCGTGAACTCTTTTAAGTTAATATGATATAACCTAATTCGATTTTTTTGTCATGAATGTAAATTACCCATGACCTGAGCATATGGACTTTAAAACCACATCCGACACTGACAGATTTGACGAGAAAATCTCTATCGCCGAAAAACTTGCGTTCGTCATGTTTTGTGCGACAAGTGGCCAGTTCGCTCTGTTTAAGACGTTCGTGCCTATCATCCTCGGTGTCAAGACTGATCTTTATTCGGGCGCGATATGCGCGGTTACCCTGTCCTGCGCTATTATCGCGGCTGGAGCCAGATTCCCAAAAATAGGATGGGCGGAACTGGCAATTTCCGGAACGCTCATTACTCTTGCGATCCTGAGTGGTATTTTTAGCGCGACATCCTGGAGTTCTACCGTATGGTCATTGACCTGGGGCGCCAACGCCCTTGGAGGATACTGGTCAGCCAGGCTTCTTCTCACTAATAGGACCAGAGTGAAAATATTCGTCTGGGTATGCGCGGTAACTCTAGACCTGCTTTTGGTTCTAAGCCTGTGGGGCTATTATTTTCACGGTCTGAGCACATATTTTGTCTTTGACCTGCATTTGCTGGTCGATATCATCCTATTGCTTTCCTTCTCCAGTCTGGCTCTGATGATGAGCAGGAGCCTGCTGGGGAAAATCTTTGGTATCTCGCTTCTTGTTCTCTCTTACGTGGGGCTATATATATGCGGGATGACAGCAGTTGATTCTGCGGTCCTTATTCCAGCCATAATCCTTATCCCTGGTTTGATACTGACCCTTTCGAGGTCAAGGAGCAGGCTGGCGCCCATCATCATTGTGTTGTTCACAGTTGCTGTAACAGCTCATTTCCTTTCGTATGATTCTACCAAGAAACATTACAGTAAGGATTACAACTGGGGGAGGTTGGAGTTCTACACGTTCTCGGCGCATATCGCCAAACAAGCTCCCTGGTTTGGCATCGGGCTGAGGAGCCCACGGACCCCTTACGTGTCCGATTATAAGGGATGGCACCGAAGTTATTCAGAAAAAGAATTTGAACAGTTCATATCGTGGGCAGTTTCCTCTCAAAATATTTTCCTGACTTTCATGGTTGGATTCGGATCACCTTTTGCCGTAATTTACTTCTTTGCCCTTGTCTTTCTCCTGATCAGGCTGTTCAGAGCTACTTTAAACCCGGCGCCTGATTCGTTAATCCCACCTTTGGCCCTGTTTTTGCCGATCATGGGCGCAGTGCTTCACTTTTTGGTGATGGATATTCTCCTTATGCCAACGATCGCCTGGTTTTTTCATGTCCTGTTGGCCATGATTCCGAAACCAGCGCCGATGGCTCAAAGGGAAAAAATTAATTTTCGATCTGTTCTAACGGTTGCTGGCCTGACGATATTTGCAGCTTTAATAGGAATCATAGTTGGGACCCACCCCGCGTTCAACCCGGAAAATTTTCCGACCGCCGATGAAATCAAGTTCAAATTCAGGAAGCTTCCCATAATATCGGCCTTTTACGAAGCAAAGTCAGAACATGAAGCCCCGGCCAAGGATACCAGAGCCTGGCTTACGGTTAATATTGCGGGTTACCATGGTGGACCCGCGGAATGGGCAATACTGTGCGTACTGGACAATTCAACGTCCATGGCTAAAGACGACGCTCCATGGACTCCAAACAGGAATGCGGCAGCGTTGACACTCATAGACCGACTGGCGAAGGAATCCGGTTCTGGCAACGAGCTGGCGGTCAGAGACTTTGGCAACGTTTGGCCGCTAAAACGAAAGGGCCGAGACGTAAATCTTCGGGTAAGCCGGATAACGATTCCCTGGACTGATACTCCACTAAAATCAGATCTGGCCGTCCGGCTTGCAAAAGAGGGAGCAGGAGCAAACAACATTTGCGCCGCAAGCGCGTCGGCGTTGACCCATGATTTTCTAACACTAGACCCAAAGTTTGGCCCTCGTATTCTGTTGATCACTGACGCTTCGAGCGAATGCAATATCGACTCTCCGGTCGATTTGATTGAACAAACCACGTCAGGTGATCGCAAGCCCTTGATTGACGTGGCTCTTGTAGGAGCCACGGGGACGTGGGCGGATAGACTTCGGGAGATAGCCAAGAATACGGGTGGCTTCAGCTTTAGTGTGACTTCGCCTGAAGCCCTAAACTCGGGGCTCACGGACTATTTAAGGACTCTGAATAAGCCGCAGGAAGAACCAGTCATAGTCACGCAGGATGACAAGAGCTGGCGGCTGACGCCTGGATCAACCGTAGAACTTCAATCCGGATCATGTGATCTTAAACTGCCGAAAATCGGAGGGCTCACTGAGCCGGCCCGAATTATCAAGGATATAACTCTGTCTGGTGGCGAGAAAAAAGTCATCAACATCGCAATTGATAAAGGTCATGTGTCAGTCCAACAATAATCTCATTCTTAAGCTGCGGCTGATGTAAATCTTATATTTTGCCATGCTCCTCAAGGCATGTGAGGATTATCTATTCGAAGTGAAGAATGACGCTTTTATGACCCGCGACTTCAATGTCCTCGCCCCATTGGCGGAAGCCTTGGCTCTAACCACCAACTATAACAACAAGAATATAATCCTGGGAGCATTGGACTTGATGGGGCCTATCGATTTGGACGCCCTAAAGATGGCGGTATCGGACCTTGGTAATCTTTTCCCCCAGATTAAGGCGCACCTCAAAGAGTTCAAGGTCCAGAGAAAATATTGTCTGACATGGGAATTCATGTCCTCATCTGATGTTCCTTTATTTGTTTCCGATGTTAGCGAAAACAACGAGTCCAGTTCTGGTCTGGAGATTTTATTAGATAGTCTGGAATCCAGATTGAACAGAGAAAGAGATGTCTTTCGTGAACCCGCCAGTGAATTCCACTTGCTAAGGTTTGACGAAAATCGCCATTCACTCGCTTGTATAATGTGGCATCCAGCCGGTGACGCAGTCAGATTGGCGGAAATTGTAAAGGCTCTCATGGCCAGATATCATGAACTGGTCGTTAGAGAAAAAGCCGTGTTTTCAAATTTTCCGATGTTTGTGTCCACTGGTAGTAAGCGCTTCGTTCGCAATCAGAAGACCAGATTGACAGACTACAGGAAAACCTTTCATCAGGCCATAATTCCTTACACCAGGTGTTCGATTCCCAATGGTAACGGCGTTCCCGGAGACTTTCGCGAACATTACGTCAAACGATTATTTCCAGTGAATGAAACGGGGGATGTTGTTTCGAAAGCGACCAAAATTAGGGTACCTTTTGTTGACTATCTTCTGGCCGTAGTATGCATAGCCGTCGATCGATGGAACGCTATCCGCAAGGCCGAGTCCTCCATGCTTTCGGCTGCTCTAACCGTGAACATGCAGGGACGGTTTCGAGACCAGGAAGGCCCAAACAACGACAGCGTGCTCTATTTCCAGTTCAGCCAGGAGCAGAGAAAAGATCCTAAAACCTTGGCCCGCATGGTGTACCGTTTCCGAATGAGGAAATTTAGAGAGGCGGCGGACCTGAAATATTCGAAGGGCCTGGCCAAGCTAAACAGTTTTCTCAGAATCTTTCCCTTTAATACTCGACAAAAGGCATACTTAAAAATTCTCCAACGACATCAAACGTCATTTGCTCTGGGCTTTATGGGAGTGTTGTGGCCGGAATCTCACGGTCGCAGAATCTCGGGAGATTCTTACCTAAGATCGGTCGGCGGTCTTGACGTAACTGAAGCATATGGAATGGCCTACAGAATTGTTTCCAGCACCCCTTTATATCTCACCGCCTATTTTTTTCGAAAGCGGCTTAACCTGATATTGTCGGCGGCAGCGTGGCAATTCACGAAAGAGGAAGCTCAGGCCTTTTTGGACATGATTGCTGATATAATGACCAGTTATGGTTCTGGAGACTCAGGTGGCTAAAAATAGGCGTTAGCCGTATTCTCAATTACTTTTCAGGGCTATTACACTGAAACCTGTTCCACTTTTCATTCTTGTTTTAGCCACTTAACACGTGGGATAGCATAGCCGACCATACCCACACCAATCACGAACAGAGAAAGAATCTGACCTTCAGTCAACCACCCGAGAATACCCCCCCAGTATTGATCAGACTGAGCTGTGAATTCTATTACGAATCGAAGGACCCCATATCCAATGAGAAAAAAGCAGCTAAGGTCCCCAGGTTTGAGTGACATCGTCCGAACTTTCCAGAGTATGGCGAACAATAAAAGTCCTTCAAAAACCGCTTCATACAACTGGGAAGGATGGCGAGGGATTGGCCCTCCACCAGGACAGATTATCCCCCAGGGAAGCGTGGTAACATGACCAAAGCCTTCACAATTAATGAAATTGCCAATCTTGACAGTAACCAATCCAAGAGGAATGCCGAGATAGACAACATCCGACAATTCCCTCAAGGGCACTCTATGTTTCCTAATAAAAAGAAGTCCGCCAACGGACATTCCTATCAACCATCCATGAGCGCTCATTCCCCCATGCCAAAATGCAATTATCTCCCATGGTTTTTGTAAAAAAAACGACAGATTATAAAATAACGCATAGCCCAGCCTGGCGCCTATTAGGCCACCGAGCAGACCATAAAACAGGAGTTCTGGCAACCCGTGAACCGGAATGGGCCCCTTTCTCCGAATAATTTCATGGCGTGTTATCAGGAACCACAAAACAGCTCCCGTGGCATACATCAAGCCATACCAGGTGCTTTGAAAGGGCCCGATTCTGAACAGGACGGGATCAATAAACGGACAGGCCAGACTAATTAAATACATGTATGGCAAACTCAGTATTAACTTATGAGATGACAGCTAAAATTTGCCGCCCGCCGACTCGGCATAACCTACCAGTTCGACATGTCCGTGCCCCGCTACACTTTGCCCAAACATGTTACCAGAAACGTTTACCGGGCCTTCCCAATAATTGATGGTTGTTGAGGTGGCTGATACGAGTTCATGTTCTTTGATTAGAGCGGCAATCTCCAGTTCCACATTAAGGGGCTCAACTCGTACAAACCAGTGGACAGGATAGCGGGCTCCGGTTGCCTGACTGGTCCAAAAATCATCGATCTCAACCTGCAAATCGACTGCCGCAACACATCGCCAAGCGCCATCCGGAAAGACCATTGTCGCCGAAGACGTCTCCGCCATAGTGCCGTCAGACATGCGAATAATCGAGACCATGACCTCGTGATTGTTGTCCAGAATTAGTCCAAACCAGTCCCAACCTCTAATTGATCTCGGCAGTATCGAAGTTCCAAATTCCCTGTCCATGAAACTTGCGCCAGAAACCTGATGTGTATTCCCTCGCCATTTCAGGCTCCCGGCTGTTTTTAAGGAAGCGATCGAATAGTGATACGAAGCTTCTCCAGGCTCCTGTCCCTTAACACTCAAGCCTCTCGCTCCATTTAGAATTGGAGGTTTCATTGGCAGCAAATCAAGATCGACGCTAAAGTCGTTTCGTTCAGCGGCTAAATGTATTAATGAAATTGCCAATCTTGACAGTAACCAATCCAAGAGGAATGCCGAGATAGACAACATCCGACAATTCCCTCAAGGGCACTCTATGTTTCCTAATAAAAAGAAGTCCGCCAACGGACATTCCTATCAACCATCCATGAGCGCTCATTCCCCCATGCCAAAATGCAATTATCTCCCATGGTTTTTGTAAAAAAAACGACAGATTATAAAATAACGCATAGCCCAGCCTGGCGCCTATTAGGCCACCGAGCAGACCATAAAACAGGAGTTCTGGCAACCCGTGAACCGGAATGGGCCCCTTTCTCCGAATAATTTCATGGCGTGTTATCAGGAACCACAAAACAGCTCCCGTGGCATACATCAAGCCATACCAGGTGCTTTGAAAGGGCCCGATTCTGAACAGGACGGGATCAATAAACGGACAGGCCAGACTAATTAAATACATGTATGGCAAACTCAGTATTAACTTATGAGATGACAGCTAAAATTTGCCGCCCGCCGACTCGGCATAACCTACCAGTTCGACATGTCCGTGCCCCGCTACACTTTGCCCAAACATGTTACCAGAAACGTTTACCGGGCCTTCCCAATAATTGATGGTTGTTGAGGTGGCTGATACGAGTTCATGTTCTTTGATTAGAGCGGCAATCTCCAGTTCCACATTAAGGGGCTCAACTCGTACAAACCAGTGGACAGGATAGCGGGCTCCGGTTGCCTGACTGGTCCAAAAATCATCGATCTCAACCTGCAAATCGACTGCCGCAACACATCGCCAAGCGCCATCCGGAAAGACCATTGTCGCCGAAGACGTCTCCGCCATAGTGCCGTCAGACATGCGAATAATCGAGACCATGACCTCGTGATTGTTGTCCAGAATTAGTCCAAACCAGTCCCAACCTCTAATTGATCTCGGCAGTATCGAAGTTCCAAATTCCCTGTCCATGAAACTTGCGCCAGAAACCTGATGTGTATTCCCTCGCCATTTCAGGCTCCCGGCTGTTTTTAAGGAAGCGATCGAATAGTGATACGAAGCTTCTCCAGGCTCCTGTCCCTTAACACTCAAGCCTCTCGCTCCATTTAGAATTGGAGGTTTCATTGGCAGCAAATCAAGATCGACGCTAAAGTCGTTTCGTTCAGCGGCTAAATGTATGGTACCGTTTTCTTCCTTAAGTTTCCATTCTTTGACCCACACACACAAACCGTCGTCAGTCGCTCCAGCGACCTTTCGCAGAGAAATTCCACCTCTTTCAAAGAAGACGAAGTTCTTTTCTTTTATGTTCGTAATAGAAAGATGTCCAACGTAACCTTCGACCCCTATACGTCGGTGTTCCCGGCTTTCGAGCATTCTAGCAAAAGAGCGTTTAAAGAATTCAATGTTTCGAATCGATTTCACGCTAATTGCTAAAGCGACCAGGGCCAAGGAAGACCATCTTTTAAACGCCCTTCTAAAGATGGTAAAGTGATAGGCCCAGTCTGTTCCGGATTCTGAACTGAGCCGTCCGGAAAGGTACCACCACTCCGTTCCGAACTGACTGTGCCGCCCATGATCCTTTGGAAACGAAAAGGGTATAATGTGATCAGCGCGATCGAGCATTTTAGGTTCTTTATGCCGGGTTTGGAAACGTTTCACTCAGTGCGGTCTATTCGGCGCCAGACGACTATGCCAGCGCCCCTACCCTGGGCCGACTTCTTAATGGACCGGGTTTTTGAATCTTTGGTCGGTCAGGCTGGTCCTCTACAACTGAATTACATATCGTTATGCCCCAAAAACCCCAACTTACATGTCTAAAGGTATTTCTGTGTTACTTTCTCGACACAGTATAACTTACGTTTGAGCCGTGCGCAATGCTACAAACCGGATTTTAACCTTTCGTGACTTTAAATTGTTATGTGCTGGGGGGATACAGGCCCTTCAGGAAAACCAGGAAAGCGAAATAGAGCAGCGTCGAAATCAAATAATTTGTCAAGAGATTGGTGTCCCTTAGCGCGTAAGTCACAATGACCATCCCGATCGAAGCCAGCAACGGCTTAATTACGATTTGGATCAACCTGACAGTAAACATGTTTCTGATAACAAATATAATTTGAAGAATAGCAAAAATTAGAACGGTGAAGACTCCCGCAAGCGCCGCCCCGAATTCTGCAAATCTCGGGATCAGTAGACAATTTAG
>JAMCYH010000335.1 GCA_023474025.1 Deltaproteobacteria bacterium | reverse complement strand
GCAAGTAAACTCATCAGGCCCTGGTTTTGAATGCCTAGCCTCGATTTCCACGGTACTTTAATTGGGCTAACATTGCCATTAAATTACAGCTAATTTACACGATTTAATCCAGACTTATGTGAAGTGGTTTGCCATGCAACCAGGGAACGATTACAGTTCTGTCGGTAAGGCCGGCGTCAACCAGCAAGGGGTTATGTGCCCGCCTTGTGAGTTCTACGGTAATCTCCGAGTCCGTAAGGATGACTTGGCCCGATACATCAAACAGCTTTCTGAATAAGGTTTTCGCTGTGGCCCGCCTGTATTCACGTCCGATTCTTTGAGCCATAATGCGATAAAGAGAGGCGGCCATAAGCGTAAGTTGGAGGTCGAAATCAACTTTTAGTCCAACCATTGATGAGAGGGAATCTATATGGAAGAAGTTTATTGCATCGGCGATGCCGTTTTCAATCAGCATCCTTTGGGCGTAACGGGTGATTAACTGAACGATAGAAGCGTTAAGTTGGTTCGTCAATAATAGTGTTGGCTCCTCGTGCCCCAGATCTGTGATTGCCAGCTGACGCAAGCTTCCATTATAATCCTTGAGTTGAACAGTGCTTTCAAGAACTCGCGGGTTTCGGTACTGGCGGGTCAATGCCGGTAAATTAACCCGTTGCCATTGCGAGGGCGGGGTGGCATAGATGTCGGCTATCATTTTCTTGGTACGTCGGCGCAGGGTGATAAAAGAAATGCCGCATTCATTCAGCTTTTGCAGATTGCTGTAAGTAGTAAGTTGGGAATCAAAGACCAGTTCTCTCGGGTAATGGCCAGTCCTGCCTTTCCAATACTCGGCGAAACGTAGAATTTCATCGTCCCTTTCCGGCTTGGGGACACCGGCGTTGCCGTAGCACATGACATTCTCCTGAACATCCCTGGCCAAGAAGGTAAGAATTCCTTTCTGAGAACGACTGCGGCTTGACACATAGTGTTTGTCCAAGGGCTCGGCCTGACTATTGGCCGGGATGCTGTGGAAATCCAAATCGAAAGAAGATCCGTGCCGAAAGCCGGCTGCCTGTATCGCCTCGCTCCATTTACTCATTAAAAGGAAGTTGGTTCTGGGATCCACCCTGGCGCTGTACGTGGAAAGGAAGGAACGCTTGGGTACAACATTGAGGCCCGCAAACAAGGCAATTCCAGGGTCGAAGACCATTTCCATCACATGGCTGGTCCGTTCCTTGCCTAAAAGCTTTAAGGCCAATAGCGCACGAACAGCTTGTGCGGCGGGGATCATTCCACTTCCCGGCAGCGAAGCAGATTCTACCACTCCCTGGAGATCTATCTCGCACAATAAAGGGATGAACAGAAACAAACCGGCGAAAGCCGTCCGGAATTTGCGGGGGGAAAGGTCAAACTTACGCACATCAGCCACCGGTGCATCATCGGTTCTTTTCGTATCCGGCCGCTCATCATCCCGCCGGCGAGGGAGCCGCGCGAATCCTTCTTCTCGCAGGAGGATGCTCAAGGCATTGACGCTTATCTCTGTTCCCCTTTCATCCAGCTCTCGCTGGATGTCATATATGGAGAGGTTTTGCTTGCGCAGGCTGATTACCAGTTCCCGGATCGGGTCTCGCTTGGGGGCTGTGTGAGGGCCGCGTTGGACATCTTTGAAGAAGCGGCCTTGCCGTTCCTGGTTGTGGCGGAATTCACTGCAAAGGACACGGAAGGCGCCAGGTGAGTATCCGAAGCGCTCAGCCACCTGATCCGATGGCAATTTCTCCACGAAATATGCGCGCAGTGCCTCGTATTGACGATGCAGAGGCTTTTCCGGTGAAAGGAAAAATAGCTGCTCAGGCGTTAGCCCATTTCCATTACTTATCATAGCAATTTTAATATGCTATAAAAATGCTAAATTGTCAAGGAACAAAATGATGATTTCTGTAATTTCTTATAGAAAGAGGCCTCACGCACTACCAAGACTTTGGCACAATATTTTTAGTATGATAGATGTGGCATTTTAAGTAACCGATATTGCTAACACCTTCGGCGAAAAAAATGCTGAAAATTATGGGCACTGGATAACAGAAAAGGCCAAATCAGCCATCGAAATCCAGTGCGTGGAAATCGAGGCTAGACCGCTTCCATGACACATGACACCCGGATATCAATCACAAAGCACCTTGCGGAAATTTTTCACCAGCGGATAAAGGTAAATATCCTTGACCGGCAATTTATGTGCGACACGAGACGGTTCTTGAAGGGAGCAATCGGAAGTTTTGCGCGTGAAAAAGGCTCAACTGGTGGATGTTAGCTGATTGTTGAGCCTTAACAATACCTACGCGCAAAACCTATGCGCAAAATTTTTGATTGCCCCAGAAGAATGAAGTCGCATTTATTGTATCCTATGAAATTTCAATATTTTTCAACCTATTTCGATCTATTTCGACATTGCGTCCTGCTGATTTGGAATGTTTACATTATATTATAACATTATCTGATCTGAATTGAACTGTAAATAAGCCATCGCGAAGTGATTTCGTTCTTCTGCCCCAGAAATAGCTCTTTTTGAGCCAGGGAAAAATGGAAAATATTGAAATTTCATAGGA
>JAMCYH010000280.1 GCA_023474025.1 Deltaproteobacteria bacterium | reverse complement strand
CTCAACTTCAGAATGACATCTTAAAAGAGTATATTGCCCAGAAATCTTGGATTTTTCCACCTCAGCCCTCGATGCGCCTCATCACGGACATTTTTGGGTTTGCTCGTGATCACGTACCCAAATGGAATACGGTCTCCATTAGCGGTTACCACATCCGGGAGGCTGGGTCTACCGCCTTGCAGGAATTAGCCTTTACCTTGGCAGACGGGTTCGCTTACGTCGAAGCCGGAATCAAAGCGGGACTCGAAGTCGACGATTTTGCCCCGCGCTTATCCTTCTTTTTCAACTCCCATATGGATATCTTTGAAGAAATTGCGAAGTACCGGGCGGCCCGCCGGATCTGGGCCCGTCGCATGAAAGAAAAGTATGGTGCCAAGAAAGAAGAGAGCTTACTGCTGCGGTTCCATACTCAGACGGCCGGATGCTCGCTCACCGCTCCCCAACCCGAAAACAATATTGTGCGTACCGCTTATGAGGCCTTGGCAGCGGTGCTTGGGGGCACTCAATCGTTACACACGAATTCTATGGATGAAGTACTGGCCTTGCCCACGGAAAAGTCTGTCCAAATAGCCCTCCGCACGCAGCAGATTCTTGCCTATGAGACGGGCGTGGCCAACACCATCGATCCTTTGGCCGGATCATACTTCATCGAAGCCCTCACGACCCAAATGGAAGAAGGAGCAGAAGCTTATTTTCAGCGAGTTGAGGAACTGGGCGGCGTTCTTCCTGCCATTGAAGAGAACTTCTTTCAACAGGAAATTGCCGATGCCGCCTATCGCTATCAAAGGGAAATTGAGAATAAGGATCGGATTATTATTGGGATAAACGACTTTATTAACAAAGAAAAACTCAGTATTGACTTACTCAAAATTGACACTGAGATTGAGCGTTCTCAAATAAAACGAGTTCAAAGATTAAGGCAAACGCGGGACAATTTGCAGGTTCAAGCAACTCTTGATGATTTAAGAACGACGGCAAGCAGTACAGATAATTTGATGCCTAAGATCATTGCCGCGGTCTCGGCCTACGCTACTGAAGGAGAAATAATTACTGTTCTGAAAGAAGTTTTCGGAGAATATCGAGAAAATGCTGTATTTTAATGAGCTGGGAAGGTGAAAAATATGAGCCAAACCCGTATCAGGGTATTAGTTGGCAAACCAGGACTCGATGGACATGACCGTGGGGCCAAAGTTATTGCCAGGGCACTTCGCGATGCAGGGATGGAAGTTATTTATTCTGGATTGCATCAAACACCGGAACAAATTGTTGAAGCTGCCATCCAAGAGGACGTTGATTTAATAGGTTTAAGTATTATGTCAGGAGCACATTTGACAATTTTCCCGCGTGTTAAAGAATTGCTAAAACAACAACAAGCCGAAGATATTTTATTGATAGGTGGCGGGATCATACCGGAGGAAGATGCAGAAAGCTTAATTCGAGACGGCTATGCTGAGGCACTATTTACTCCGGGAACCCCAACGACTGAGATTGTCGACTGGATTAACGATAGGATGAAGCTAAATAGATCAAAATATTTTTGAGAAATACAGTATACATTTCAATTTATAAGCAGGAATATTCGAAAACTTGACGAATATTTTTAGAAAATGTAATTTCGGAACTCAAATCCATACAGTGGAACAAAGTTTTTCATTATAGGAAATCATGCTTATCAGGGGGAACATTCTATGGAACTTGGAGCTATTATCGAACGCATTCAGCGACTGTTCAAACCAGCAAATAGAGAGCTTAAATATAATAAAAAGGAAGTGAAATGAAATATTGGCACGCAGAGTATTAAATAGTGAAGAAGTAGAAGAACTACTGATTGGTCTGGCAATATACGGAACAGGTGGTGGAGGAGATCCTGAATGGGGCAGGAAGATAATTGAGAATGATTTTGCAAAGGGTAGAGTATGTGAAATAGTTGACCCAGAGGATGTCAGTGATGATGCGTTTATTTGCAGTGGTGGAATAATGGGTTCAGTCAAAGCCCTTGAAAAAATGTCTTATGATGAAATTATTGCTAAGTGGGAAGATGACTTTGTACTTATAAAGGCATTTAGAGAAATGGAAAGGCTAAAAGGTAGAAAACTCGACTATATCATACCTTTTGAAGTTGGTGGTTTGAATACCCCTGTTATAATGACCCTTGCAGCAAGACTGGGAATTCCAATGATCAATGGTGATGCTGTAGGAAGATCTGCTCCCGAGACACAGATGACCAGCTTTATTGGACATGGTATTTCCTTAAATCCTATGCCTTTAGTTGATCATCAAGGAAATACGATAGTAGTTATGAATTCTAATGACTCAACATACGCGGATGAAATAGGCAGATTTGTAGTTACAAAAGGTGGTGGTATGGGAGGTAATGCCCATTATGCTATGTCTGGAGGTGAATTAAAGAGAAGCTGTGTAGCTAAAACTGTAACTCATGCGATAGAAATGGGTAAGGCTGTTATAGAAGCTAAAAACAATGGACAGGATCCTGTTGATGCCTTCAGAAAACTTGAAAAAGGTGTAATGTTATTTAGAGGGACTATAGAAGAAGTTGTAGGGGAAGATATGGGAGGATTCTACCTTTTAGCCTTAC
>JAMCYH010000181.1 GCA_023474025.1 Deltaproteobacteria bacterium | reverse complement strand
CCTGCTTTTCCTCTCCACAAAGTAGGTTGTAACGATTTTTTCAAGAGCGGAGAATATTAGGCGACGATTACATGCCGGGTCAAAAAGGACTAGTGTATTTCCAGTCAATACATTTGCGGTAACACGATTCACGAAATCAAATTCGGATAATTGGACCTCAATTGTCTGTTTTAGGATTTGTGAACGGTAAAGTCCCTCAACTTTAAACCTGACTCGACCTTTTACCGTGTTATGAATTTCTCGAATCAAATCTTTTTATCTTCGCCTACCTATTGGTACAAATAAAGATAAACTAGATCGTATGCATGTTAAAAAAAGGTTAGTAAATAATTAGCACCGGGTTAGGACACTTAATTCATGAAAGTAGAGGGGGAATTATCGATTTCAGAGAAAATCCGCTTCTATTTCTTCGAAGTCGCTGAGCCTGGATTTAGAAAATAAGCCTAGGGCATACCAAAACGCCACGTACCATGGTGGACCGGTAAAATTTCCACGCGCGAATTGATAAATGCCATGACTTATCAATCCAAGAAAGACCACACTTGGTATATCCAATTCACCCCCAGTCATTTTCAGAAGGCTTTTGTCGGCTGCGCGGAACGTGTCCTTTACGCCGCCGAGGAGAGTCTCACGGCGGCGCTTCTTGGTGTTCAATTTGAATAAATTAGATTGCAGAGCCACTTCAGCAATATGTTTGGCGGTAAAGTGGCCCAGAAATAGTATGGATGCTGTATCCGGATTGATCACAACGGTTTGGCCTGCGGAATCCTTCGAGAATTTTTTTTCCAGTGAGGCAAAAAAGTCTTTGTCACCTCTTTTAGATGGAATCTTAATCCGAAGGCGGTTATTCACCTTGTGGACTATGTGCGCTTCTGGGGTCATTTTTTGTTAGGCTTCCATTTAAGACTCTTTTGCTTCCATGGCTTCCGTTAAGTCTGCCTGAACTTCTGCCTTTGCTTCCTCAAAAAGGTCTTCCGTAAGCTCGGTCACTTCGGCGACCATTTCCCGACCTTTTTCAAAAAGCATGTATCCGCCTTTTATGACAGCCTTGAGCAGTGGCCTTACGGCGCCCGCGACTGCCGGGATAACTACGGGCGCAACCAGAAGGCCAGCGCCTATGGCAATACCTGTCCAAAGACTATTCTTTGGGATCATATCTGAAATTGCCATCTTCCTTCTCCTTCCTTTCCATTTGTTCCGCAATAATAACACTTAATACATATAATGTAAATTCAAGGTGTTAAAGTCAATTTATTTCGGTGAATCAAACGGGTCGATCAAAGAATCAGCTACTTTTTCATAATTTTCATTATCTTTAGTGTCCATTACGCCATCCCAAAATCGCACTCAGGTATTTTGGGTAGCTTATGTCTAGTGACTAACAGCTAGATCCCCTGATGATCTCGCTAGCAACCTGGAAGAGCTAGTAAAAATGCCCACAACATGAGCCAAATGGATTAAACCAGCGAATAACGGGGTCAAAGCGCCGGTAGCCACCATGAGGGCCGCGACGATGTCAGTGCCGACGGCCAGATAGTAGTTTTGATCTACAATCCTGAATGTGTTCATTCCCAGTCGTCGAAGCTCCACCAATCGTAAAAGATTCGAATCCGACAGTGTGATGTCAGAAGCTGTAATAGCGATCTCCGAGCCTTCCCTTCCCATAGCGACCCCTACCCATGCTTTTGACATGGCGGGCGCGTCATTGATTCCATCCCCGACCATCACAACCCTTTTTCCAGCATCCTGAAGTTGTTGAACATAACGCGCTTTTTCGTCCGGCAGAGCGTTGGCGAGATAGTTATGAATACCCAAAAATTCCGCAATGGCCGAAACTGCTTCTTCAGAATCCCCACTGATAATATGAAGATTCTTGACTCCCAAATTCTTTAACCCCTCGATTGTTTCTTTAGCTCCTTTGCGAGGTTTAAAGCCCAGACCAAGGATCCCCTGGACTTTGTCATTCCTTGCCACATAGATTACAGTGAGCCCTCGTCTCCGAAGATCAGAGTCTCTTGTTTTGAAATAACTCACATTCACATTTTGCTCTATCATAAATTGAAGATTTCCAACCATCACTATGTCATTTCCAATCTTGGCCCGGACTCCTCGACCGACAAACTCTTCATTTTCAACATAAGTGTTTCGAGAATTTTTGTCTTGCAATGAAGCCCTCTTCAAAGCTACAGCCACTGGATGTCCACTGTCTCCCTCAGCTGAAGCGGCCATTAACGCGATTTTTTGAGGTTCAATCCAGGTTGAACGTGGATAGATTTCGGAGACGGCCGGTTCCATTTCGCTAAGAGCGCCCGTTTTGTCAAAACAATAGGAGTTACTTTGGGCGTATTTTTCGAGGAACAGTCCACCTTTGATCAACACCTTGTTTCTCGTGGCATTGGTTAGTGCTGCTGTTACGGCGGTGGAAGCCGCAAGAGCCGTGGCGCAAGGGCACGCCATGACCAATTGAACACCCAAAGCTCGGCCAAAATTTCGAGTCAAGATAAAAGTTAAAATCGAGGCGCCAATACTCAACTTCGTTAATTTTTCGGCCAATTGGTCAGCGCGTTGTTCAGAATGTGCTCGATTGTTTAGAGATTTTTCTACGAACGCTAGGGTTTGCGCTAACTGAGTGTCTCTGCCTGTTTTTTCAGCGCGGACCTGCAATTTCCCCTGAACTACAATCATGCCGTTGAAGACCTTATCTCCAGTTTTGAGATAATCCGGTTCCGCACGGCCGGTATAAGTCGCCACATTCACCATGGCCTCACCGCTCTCCACTTCTCCGTCAACAGGGATCCTATCGCCTTTTCTAATTGATACGATGTCGCCGGGAAGTAGAGAATCCGAGGAGGTTTCAACCTCTACCCCATCTACGACCAAAAAGACGTTTCGAACAGAATCGGTCAGTAAATCTTGAACTGCTCTCCTCGAACGGTCTCGAGCGAGTTCTCCAAGGAATCGGCTAATTTCTGCAATCCAGATAATTTCCAAAGCTACATCCGCGGCCCCGGAAAATATCGCCAGAGCGCAGGTTGCAGCCAGAAACATATTCAATGCGCCTCTCTTGCCTTCGAATAAATCTCTTAGCGCTCGTAGGGACAGCGGAATTACTCCGAGACCAGCGGCAATCACCACGACGCCTTCCCGTAAAGGAGAATGGAATATGAAAGACCGTACAAGACTGTAGCCCAAAAAAACTGTGATGGCGGCCAACTTAAGAGCTTCTGTTGTGACAGTTCTATAATCCAAGGTGGCGATGGGCGCCAAAGGTCTGGCAGGGCCGAAACGCGCCAAAGCGTTGACATCCATAGATCTCACTTTGAGCGCTGTTTCATTTATTACTTTCAGAGCCTCTTTAACTGTGAATTTTCGAGGATCGAAAAAAACTATCAGGCTGCTGGTTAAACGACGTACCTGCGCTTGTTTCACACCGTCGGCTCGTTGCAAGTGAATCTCAAGAGCGTTTGCGAAGTCCTCCCGTGGCCTGAGTGGTCCTAATTGGACCCTAACCCTACCTGCTGTAACATGCCGTAGCACAAATGTTTCTGTGTTGAGGGTCAGCATCTCCTGTGCCTCCTTGAATAGAGTGAAAACGAGAAAAACCGGAAATTCAACTAATAATTAATGTCCACACCAAAAATTAATTTGGTCCTAATATACGTCTAACAATTTGAATACAATTATCTTTTAACCGGCGATGTTTTGAAACTTAAGGCCTAAGCCCAAGTTTTGAACGTTCGATCATGCTAGTCACAGGAGGTTGAAATGGGCTTTTATCTTCATAAGACACCGGGAAGATTGAGAGTCAAAATTCCAGGCCTAAAAAGGAACGTTGAACTTGCCAATGAGTTAACTCTATTGCTACGTGAGAAACAAGGGATTCATTTAATTGAAGTCAATCCCCTCACTGGTAGTATAAAGGTAAATTTTGATGAATCACAGGTGTCTTCGACCACATTGCTTAATCTCTTGTCTCAGGAAGGCCACATTGATCTGACAAAACTTGTTTCGAGCAGCAGATATATGGATACAATGTTTTTCCAGGCCGGAAGAGTCGCATCCAAAGCGATCGTAGGTCTAGCATTAGATAAAGCCTTTGAAGGTTCGTCGCTCTCGATCATAGCCGCCCTAATATAGATTGCTTGCCCGGCCCGTACCATTTTTGTTAATCTCTCACATTACTATACTTGCTGCCGTGTCAACAAATTCTCTGATCTTGTATGGTTCTACGTGAACTCAAATCGTGCTTTGAAAGCCTGCAATAGCCCTAAAAATCAATTAAAATACTCATAAATACCAAGAAAAATAAGAATCAGAGCTGAAATACGACCTGAAAATCTGCCAAACCAATGCACACTGGAATACCGTCCAAACTGTATGCCGAACCAAATCGTAACAATGCTTAAGACCACGACGAAGGCGGTAGTCAGAGTAATGTTGAGGCCCAGGAGACCGGCTCCAATTCCATTGGTCAAATTGTTTAAGGTCAGAGCGAAGGCTAAAAGGAATCCTTCCTTTACACTGATATGCCCGGAAAAATCCGTGTCCGCAAGAAACGGATGGTCAAGAATCGTGAGGGCTTTTTTGAATACCGATTGATTGGAAAAATTGGTTTCTTGAAGAAGCTCTGAGACATCACTTTTGCCCTCATCACGATGCGAAACCTCTTGGATAAGGACCCAAACCCCTGTGCCTCCAATAAGAAAAGCGCCCACGGCGTTTGCAACACTTGAGTCTAGGACATTGCTTATCGCGTTACCTACGGCCATTGAAACAAAGGTTCCAGCGCTAGTGATAACGGCGATCAGCAGATTCGAACTGAAGGGAATATTTATTCCTCTGGCGCCATAGGATGTGCCTACTCCTACGTTATCGAGGTTACTTGACAGCGCCAGTAAAAAGATTGTTAGAATATGAAGATCAGCCATTTTACGTTAATCCCTCTCATCAACAACACTAGTTACTTCTTTCGACGCGAATTCGTAATTAGGCAGGACCATCAGTAAAAATTCCCAACAAAGGCGGAATGTTGAAAATAGAGTTGGCTTTCCTGAACTCGTCCAGCCGCCAGTCATCAAGAATCATTCCCAATTGTTAACATATCGTTACTGTAGTGTTATAAAAGTGTTAGCTGATGTTGAGAGACCAATTTTAGAAGAATTTTGGCAAGGACATCGAACCACAATATTCATTTGGTCGCAGACCTCCCCTCCCCATATCTTCATAACAATTTAACAGTCTGCTAACAGAAAGACAATTGTTGGGCCATAACCTGAAAATGAACAATTTTCTCATTGTGAATTAGGGCTTGCGCTGTGGCGCAGTGAGAAAAAAGCTAGTCCTTTTGGGAGCTGGGAGGAATCATGTCCGGAATCTCGCGGTTCATATCGTCCAAACACTCAAAGCCTATGAGACTCCTATCCTTGGGATTAGCCCTTGGGGTAATTTTGCTGGCGGTCCTTGGGCCAGTTGTTTGGAGCATGTATGATTCCCTATCAAGAATGGGGAACCACGAACTGACTCTTCAAAAGCTGGCCGGAAGTGTCGCTCACTTTAACGAGCTTCTTACGATGTACGCAAGACTAGCCGCGGCAACTGGTGATCCCAAATGGGAAAAAAATTATCAGGCCGTAGAGCCTCAGCTTGACAACGCTCTTTTAGGGATTGCAGTCGAGGCAAGAGCTGAATATGACAAGAACTATGTGTCACAGACCAAGCTCGCTTATACGAAACTGCTGGAAATGGAATCCGTAGCCTTTGCGTTGGTGCAGCAGGGACGTCAGAAGCAAGCCGTCGATGTCCTTTTCAGCCAGGAATATAACAAGCAGAAGGCCCTATATTCAAACGGAATCAGACAAATGACCGAAGCGGTTCAAACTCGTATTGCCGACGAAATTTTATTGTTCAGGCGACGGATCCTGTTAATAGGAATTCTAGGGGTCGCCACAGTAACGGTCCTTCTGATTGCCTGGCTAGGAGTATCCATAGTCATAAACAGACACCTGGAATTGCGTAGACAGGCAGAGGACGCGTTGGCTGAAGAGAAGGAACGACTATCCGTTACCTTGCGATCGATAGGTGAAGGCGTCATTACGACTGACTTGTCAGGGACAGTGAACCTGATGAACCGTGTAGCGGAAGAACTTACAGGCTGGCTCCAGGAAGACGCGGTCGGTAGAAATCTCGAAGAGGTATTTGTCATTATGGATGAGAAAACTAGACAAAGGCGTCTAGATTTTCTTAATAGATTTTTCGAATCCGGTCCTATCAGCGTGTTACCAGGCCATACCATTTTGACCTCTAAGGACGGAACTGAACTGCTCATCTCTGACAGGGGGACCCCAATACGGGACAAAAACAGCAATATTGTGGGTATAGCTCTTGTGTTCCGAGACATAACAGAACAGGAGCACGCGCTAAAAGAGGTCTTGAAAGCGGATAAACTCGAATCCATAGGCATTTTGGCCGGTGGGATCGCTCATGATTTCAACAACATTCTAACTGCTGTACTCGGCAACATCTCTTTGGCTAAGATGGATATCGATCCGAGAAGTAACATTTACGACAGACTCGCTGAAGCTGCGTGGGCCTCAATGCGAGCAAAGGACCTAACTCAGCAATTGCTGACCTTTTCGAAAGGTGGGGCGCCTATTAAGAAAACGACTTCGATGGAAACATTACTGACAGACTGGGTCTGTTTTGCTCTTCGAGGTTCAAATGTCAAATGGCGTCTTCAAATTCAAAACGATCTTTGGCACGCCGAAATAGACGAAGGCCAAGTCAGTCAGGTAATTCATAATCTGATCATTAATGCTGATCAGGCAATGCCGGATGGCGGCACGATCCTTGTCTCAGCGGAGAACTATATTCATAAGGAATCTAATCTGTTACACCTTGCATCTGGAAAATATGTTAAAATATCCGTATTGGATGAAGGTGTTGGTATATCCCCTGAGCACCTCGAAAAGATATTTGACCCATATTTTACTACCAAGGCAACAGGAACCGGGATGGGTCTTGCTTCGTCATATGCAGTGATAAAGAGACATAGTGGTCACATCCAGGTTAACTCAAAAGTTGGATGTGGAACCGAATTTTCGGTATTTCTACCGGCTTCTGAAAAATGTATTGCTCCCAGACGTCAACTCCAAGAAATTCCTGAGAAGGGAACCGGAAGGGTCCTTTTGATGGACGATGAACCTTTAATAAGAGATCTCGCAGCGGAATTGCTGACATGCCTTGGGTATAATGTCCTTACCAGTAAGGACGGAGGGGAAACGATTGACCTTTACAAAGAATCGAAAGATCGTGGAGAACCGTTTGATGCCGTAATAATGGATTTAACCATTCCCGGCGGCATGGGAGGTAAAGAGGCCTTAGAAAAATTACGAGAGTTCGATCCTGAGATTAAGGCCATAGTCTCGAGTGGCTACTGCAATGATCCCATCATGGGTGATTTCCAAAAGTATGGTTTTACCGCTGTACTTGCCAAACCGTACAGCGCGGCGGAGATGAGCGAAATTCTTCGGGCTACTATTGGCTCGGAAAACGTGGAGTTAACCAAGCAGGCCATTTCAGCCGACTAGTCGGCTGACGAATTTGCCTTCCAAACCGGCGCGCCGTTAACAAATATTTCTTTTGACCACTGTGATTGGACACGATCGTAGACATTAGGGGGAATGGGCACATAATGTAAATCAATGGCCAAATCCTGACCGTGTTTGAAACACCAGTCAAAAAAATTCATCATGGCAAAGGATTTCTCAGAGTTTGCCTGATTCCCATGTATTAGTATATAGGACGCCCCCATTATTGGCCAACTGTTGTCACCTGACTGATCGGTCAAGACGGTGTAGAAACCTCGAGATTCGTCCCAATTGGCATTAGCGGCGGTAGATCGGAAAGTCGCCATGGTTGGGGATACAAATCGGCCCGCCTTATTTTGAAGCTGAACGCAATTCATATTGTCCCGAAAGGCATACGCGTATTCGACATATCCGATGGATCCACTGATTTTCTTAACTATAGCCACTACCCCTTGATTTCCTCTAGCTCCAACTCCGGTTATCCACGATACGGATTTGTCATTTCCAATTTTTGTCTGCCATTCTGTCGAAACTTTGCTCAGGTAATTGGTAAAAATCCAGGTCGTCCCCGATCCATCAGCCCTATGCGCTACAGTAATTTCCTGTTCCGGCAACCGGAGGTCTGGATTTACCTTCATTATCCTCCAATCATTCCATTTTTTGATTTTACCCAGAAAAATGTCGGCTAGAAGTTCAGGGGTTAGTTTTAGTTTTCCATTTCTTATGCCGCCAATATTGATTATTGGCACGATGGCGCCCATTATCATGGGGAATTGTAAAAGCTCATTATTTTTCAGTTCTTCAGGTCTTAAAGGTTCGTCAGAGGCCCCAAAATCTATCGCTCCCGCCTTGATTTGAGCTATTCCTGAGCCGGATCCAACAGGCTGATAGCGCAAATCACATCTGACTATTTGCATATAAGTCTTAGCCCATTTGGCATAAACCGGGTACGGAAAAGTTGCTCCGGCGCCACTAGCACTAACAATGTCAGAATCCAAATTCTTTGAACCGGTCGAATTGGACACAAATATAAGGGCTAAAAAAACCGAAAGTACACAACTACCTTCGATTCGTTTCATATGGTTTTTTAAGTGAAGGCAAAAGTGAGTTGCCATTGCTAACCCCCAGTTCATCGAAGTCTCAGTGACATTTTTTCATTTAAAGCTCGATGCGCCAATTTCTCCCCAGCGCCACCCGGCCAAGACAGAACGCGATTGGGGTCAGAGAGTTTCGGCAAACCCTGCTTTAGGATCTTACTAAAAGAAACCGATGTTAGGAGGTCGTTAGTGCCCTGTTAGAAGGTTGATAAGATCAATTAAACGATTTATTCCTTTAGAACTCTCCCATTAATCATTTACGCACAATTTTCCCGATCAATAACTTGCGATGATAAATGACTGAAGTTTGCGAATTCTTTTCAAAGTTCATCTAATATCGCTTTTTTCTTGTTATTGAATTCCAACCCGTCTATCAACCCTTTGTCTCTGAGGTTGTTCAAGCTCATCAGCCTTAATTCGAATGTGCCAAAAGCCTCTTCATTCGGCCTCAGAGTAGGGCCGGAGATCCGAGAAGGTCTTCCTGCGCTGAAACTTGAGAGCATTTTTGTGAATTCCATCTTAGGCCAACTTTTAGTCAAACCTTTTGAGAAGCATTTTCCACCAGCAGTACGGATGAGACCCACCCCAAGCCTGATTAAGGCGTTCCCTTGTCTGTAAGTTTTGTGCTCTTGCCGCCGATCTGGCGGAAGTGTTTTCGTCTGGTCATTAGCCCCGCAAAGGCCTGATTCATGCTCCACTAGTCTCTGCGGATGTTTGCCGGCTAATAGAGACAATCGCTCCATGCGCTCATCCTTTTGTCGCAGAAATTTTTGATTACGCGCGTGAACGGTCCTATAAGCGATACGCGCTCCTACGGGCCAAAGAATAATGATCGCAAGGCCATACGTCAGCGCTCCGAAGACGATATTCATGAACAGCATTATTGCCGCCCACGTGACTGTAGCGTAAAACATTCCTATAGGCCCTAGCAGCAACGCCATCAACAAAGCCGCTTTTGGATTTTTTGAGCGTTGCTCGTACTCCTCTTGATAATGGACCATGAACGGACCTCCTTGTAATGCTAAATGTGTGTTTATCATTGTACAATTATTGTGTTAATTTTGTGAAAGGATTTATCAAATTGAGCAGATCTCTAATTTTTGGGGGGAGAGTCCAGGTCCAGAATTTTCAGGCCTAGTTTAATCCGAGCCATGGGAAGATGCGATATCCCCATATTTGGGAAAAATGATAACATTGCATCCGCTTAAAAGATATAGAGGGCCACCAGGGTATGAGAGCGGGTAGCGGCTGGTAGATTTTATGAAAGAGTGCCCAAGCGGCCCTGAGTGAACGATAGCTGATATTTTTTTGGATCGAGTTAAATTTTGATTAGAAGTGCATTAATCGCAGAGCCTTGTGTTCCACAAAAAGGCTGAAAGCTGAGTTCGGTCAACCGTATTTTTTGATCAAGGAATTGTTCGAAGAACGTGGGAATATAAAAGTGGGCCACCCAGGGGAGACGATACGAGGCTGGACTAGCTGGAAATCTGAGGCATGGAGAGCCCGGACCTAATAATGCGACGCATATGTTTGGTAAACAATTTGTTCCAATCAGAAATCTGTTAGATGATACGTTGAAAAAATTCTGGTCTATTTCTTGAGTTCTTCCCAAGCGGCGTCAACTGCTCTCTCAATCTTATTACCAGTTTTTTGCATGGTTTCCCAATATACTTCCCACTGAGATTTGATGGCTGTGGCCATGTCTCCAATTTGCTCTCGAGCATATTTTGCCTGGTTCTCGCCAATTCTGCCGAATGCTGTCCATTGCTTTTCAAGCGTCACTGCGGCCTGGTTTACGCAAAGATCGAAAGTGTCTTTGCTAACATTTCCTAGAGCGGCAAGGCGATTTTTCAGTTCATTTAAAAACGCGTCCCAGTCCAAAGCCTTCTCTTGAACCAGGATATCCCAGGACTGCTTGATCTTGTCAGCCGCCCTGTCTATGTCATCTACAGCCAGTTTGCCAGATTGTTTCATGGTTCGAGATACTTGATCAACGGCTATGTAAAATTCTTCCCGGGAAGCGCCCCAACTCTTTGTAAGGAAAATCCTCGCCTCACCAAGCATGAAGACGCCTATTACGCCGAGATTGTCAGCAAGTTCAGCAATTGCTTCCCGCACTCCCTGATCGTTTTTCGTCATAGGCCCTCCGGGTTTTTAAATTTAAGGTAAAGACCGAAGACATTGTCGGTGGCGCCATTTTTGGGATGAATTGTTCGACGACAATTATCGGAATGTTAAGAATGGTTAGAAAATCATTAGAAAACTCTTAATGAAACTTCTTTGGCTGAAAAAGACGACCTTTATTACTACACTTAGAGCGTTGCTCGTTTGACGAGAGCGCCGAGAGATCTCCTGCATGATTGAATCGGTTTTTCTACAGGTAACGTTGTCGGGAATTGCGCGATCCCTGATGACTGTTATAAGATAATTTTGTCAAGTCAAAGCAATTAGGACTCGCAAAGGTAATTATCAATGAGCAGAGAGAGCATACTGGTGGTCGACGATGACGACGATATTCTCGAATTGGTCCGATACAATTTAACTAAAGACAATTTTGTCGTCACTTGTGCTGTAACAGGGGATGAAGCTGTCGCAAAGCTTCGTGTCGGGTCTTTTGACCTTATAATACTGGACATAATGTTGCCGGGTCTTGATGGAATGGAAATTTGCCGACTCTTGAAAAACAGCAAGGAAACTGCCCTTATCCCTGTGATCATGCTAACAGCTAAAACAGAAGAAGTGGACGTGGTTTTGGGACTTGAACTCGGCGCAGATGACTATGTAACCAAACCTTTCAGCCCAAGGGTCCTCTTGTCGAGGATCAAGGCGGTTTTGCGAAGAAAGCGTTCGAAGCCTCAAAATGATGAATCGATACTTAACACCCACGATCTAACCATAAATCCGTCTCGCCACGAGGTTCGTGTAAAAGGGAAATTGGTTGAACTAACAGCTAGTGAATTCTCAATACTCCAGTTTCTCGCCCGGCGACCCGGTTGGGTCTTTACGAGAGAGCAAATTATCGATTCTGTTAAGGGAACCGACTATCCTGTTACCGACAGATCCGTTGATGTTCAAATTGTAGGGTTACGGAAAAAACTGGAAGAATCGGAGGACATCATTCAGACGGTGAGGGGTGTAGGCTATAGATTTAAGGAATAATCCACAATATTAACATCACGCAGATTTCGGAACTGGGAACCTGCCGTTTCTAATCGAGATTAAAGGTAGCATCGTTGACTAGTGCTTAGGCTGCGTTGTCATGCCTGTTTTCTTCAGTCTCTAGACTCTCCAGATTCAGCTTCACCAAGTCCGCGTTAGGTGATTCAAGAACCTCCACTGCAGCCGTTTTCATTCTCATGTCCTTGCGGGTGATGTCTGCCAGGTGTCTTAAAAGTAAGCGAGCTACTTCCCGGTTACCAGATTCGATGGAAACAATAAGAGCAGACTTGCCATTGTCATCGGTTGCGGTGATATCAGCGCCTCGGGTCAGGAGAAGTCCAATTGTTTTAGGGCATCCCGCCAGACAAGCCCCCATCAAAGGCGTGTTCCCCAACTTGGTCTTTGCGTTGACATCTGCTCCGTTAGTAATGAGCAGTTCAACAATTTCCGGCTGTGCGTTGATGGACGCTGCGATGAGCGGGGTAGCGTCATATTTGTTTCTAGAATCTACCAGAGCCCCCCGATTGAGAAGCATTCCAACAAGTTCGATATGGCCCGCAAATGAAGCCTCAAAAAGTGCCGTTCGCCCATCCTTGTCCCTCGCATTGATCTCCGCTCCATGATCTAGCAGCTTCTTGGCAATCTCCAGGCGTCCTGCTAAACAGGCATAAATCAAAGCAGTTGTTCCCATATGACATTCCCGTGCTGCAACGTCTGCCCCGTTGTGCAGCAATAGCTCTACCACCTCAGTGTGCCCCCAAAATGAAGCCTCGATGAGTGGGGTACGACCGTCGCCAGCCACATGGTTAATGTCCGCCCCATTTGCCTCAAGAAGGCTCATGACCTCTATCCTTCCTTCTGCGCAGGCCCACTGGAAGGCGGTCTTGCCAGCTTCATCATTGAAATCAATAGAGATTCCATCATGCAGGATGATACTCAAGGCCACAAGATCCCCGGAACGTGCGGCTTCAATTAGCTCATATCCCCGATTACAGCCAGTCTGACTTCTGCTAAACCGTGATCTACTAAAGTTTCTCATAACCATTGAGCTCTCCTTTCTGTAATTCTCAATCCTCAGGAAAATTTTGCCGTCGACAGGTTAAATTTCAATTAGCATTGAAATAAATCTTTGTTTGGTCAGAAAAGGGAAGTATTTCGGAGCCATACGGCGGCCAGCTATTCCTGAATTGCTCAATCTTTATCACTAACTCCGAGGTTAAAAGAGACTCCCTGATGTCTGTTTTTAGTGTTTGCCGAACGATGCCACTCCAATCTTTGCTTTCCATCCAGTTCTTCCACTAAAATGAAGTACAGCTCCTTCTTGTAGACATTTAACCGGCAATCCAATGACTCACACATAGAGCATGGTCCTGACGAACATGTCTGCGCTAAGGAGTCTAAAAGCCTTAACAATCGCTGAAGCTCCTTACTTTTCACTCTTAGCCTCCCGGATGTTGGTCTTGAGTATCTCGATAAATTGATGAACCTCGCATCCTTGATGCGGACAGATAGGACATGGGCCGCATCCGCACTGAAGCCAAAAAAGCTCCAATTGCGAGAGCAAGACACGAGCTGTATTTGATGGTAATCTATTTGTGTTCATAATCTTGCTGAAATCGTCACTGAGCTTGATTAACTCGGCGCCTTTTGAGAATCGTTTTGTTGTAATTCCATAATCGTGTAAGTACCATTTGCATCTTAACCCACTGGGCACAACACTTGTTTTCACAGCGGGCGAAATCTCTCCCACAATTTGTTTCACAATTTAGTAAAATTTCTTTTTCGTCGTCTAATAGTCTCAAGATTATCCTTAATCTCCTCTTAATTTACTTATCTGGTCAGGGTCGTTCTCGAATTAACTAAGATGTCAGGTGGTTACGCGCCACTTGACCATGCCGTCCTTTTTATTATTGAATGGGAGGACTTCCTCTGGTCGGCCCGAACCTCAACATAATTCCCTCTTTCACTGCCCTGTCCAGTGCCTAAATCCATAATACGTCCAGACTGATATTCCCGACTTTGACACTTTTTTCTTGAAAACACTGATATATTAACATCTTGGCTTTTATCTGGGGCACTACTTTTTGTTTTCTTGGAAAATTTAGGTCATAGGTCTGGGCGCCTCTGATCGTTTT
>JAMCYH010000123.1 GCA_023474025.1 Deltaproteobacteria bacterium | reverse complement strand
GGGATGAGGATGGAAGTTTAATATTTTCCATGACTGAATGTCGAGTTCAGTCAACCCGTCGGCGTAAGGAAATGGACGATTATCCCTGCAAGTCGGCGGGCATGACTGAGTACACGGAATTTGCCTTAGGGATAGATCCGAATATTGTTACACAGTGCCTCTATTGTCCACCGGACCGGGTACCTGACCAGCAGTTTTGCAAATGGAGGTTTAGTCTTAAAGGATAACGCTACTATCAACCTGGTTTTGGGCTCCTTGCCGACGTTAGCATGATCCGTTGATTGATTATTTGGCTCCAACGCATCCCTGTGACATGCGCTCTCGCATTTTGTCAGCGTCCGCAGACTTACCTGTTCCATCATAAAACGCCACAAGGTTCTCGAGGCTGTGATTTGTGAGAGGGCTACAGGAACCATAATTTTTTTGCGTTATTTCATATGCACGCAGAAGTAATCTTTCGGCTTCTTCATATTCTCCCAAACCAACAAGGGCTGTCGCAAGGTTGTTCAGGGAATCTGCCACATGTTGATGATACGGGCCAAAATTCTCTTCAGCAATTGCCAATGCTCTCCGATATAGCGGTTCTGACTCAGGGTAGCGTTCGAGATTTTCAAAAAATCCCGCCAGTTCATTGAGAGCTACTCCAAGCTCTACACTTGATGGACCATGGATCTTTTCCTCAATCTCAATAACTCGCTCATAATATGGCCTGGCCGCGGGGAAACGCCCCATGGCCCGATTGACAGAAGCCAAATTATTTAAAGACTTGACCATCATGTCGGTTTCTGCCCCAACAGACTTCTCAATAATTCTTGAAGCCCTTTTCAGGGATGATTCCGCCTTCACATACATTTCCAGCTCAAAATACGCGCCGCCGATGTTATTGTAAGCTATGGCGACTTCAGGATGATCTGGTCCCAACGCCTTTTCACGAATTTCGAGCGACCGTTCCCACAAAGGCAGGGCTTGTTTCAGTTCCCCCTGACTCCTGTACATTTCGGCCAAATTATTTAAACAGCGCGCTACTCTGGGATCGTCTGCCCCAAATTCTTCCTCTGCCTGCGCGAGCGCTTTTTCCGCAAGTTTTATGGCGTCAAGTTGTTTGCCTGTCTGGAAAAGTTCTACAGCCTTTTTGTTATTTTCTTCCCACATAAAATAGTTCCTTCCGGCGCATAAATACTCAAAAGAGGTAAGATCTTAATCAATGAAAGTCAATGATTAGGTAGTGTTTTTTATTCTTGACTGATTGAGTAAGGAATTTTTTTTCTTGAGATATTAAACTGTAACGTGTAAACGTATTCTGAAATGCGCCAATCATGTTTGTTATAAACCTGCTTCATTTACTTCGCATGAACGCATTTTCCAAGGCGCCTAGCATATTACGGAGCGCCCCTAAAAAGGATTTTCCAGAATTGGATACTCTGGCAAGTTACAGAAGGAGGAAGAAAACTGATGGCAAATCTTCTCGTTGACGAGCGCGACGCGAAATTTGTGCTCTATGAGCAGCTAAACATCGAAGAGCTTTGTGAGTCGGAAGAGTTTTCCGAGTTTTCCAGAGAAATGTTCGATATGGTTATGGAAGCCGCTCAGAAACTCGCAGAAAAAGAAATAGCTCCCACGAATGTTGAGGGTGACACGATTGGGGTTAAACTCGAAAACGGAAAAGTATCCGTTGCGCCATCCTTTCATTCAGCTTATCAGCGGTATTGTGAAGGTGGATGGGCGTCACTGCCGATATCTCAGGATCATGGCGGACAGGGATTCCCAAGTCTCCTTTATGTGGCCGCAATGGAATTGTTTGTGTCCGCGAACCAGGCATTGATGATGTATCCCGGCCTCACCATTGGAGCGGCTCGTCTGATTGAGCTGTACGGAACTGAAGACCAGCAGCGAATGTACATGGATAAAATGTATACTGGCGAATGGTGTGGAACAATGTGCCTGACTGAGCCTCAGGCAGGTAGTGATGTCGGCGCGTTACGAACCAAGGCAGTCAAAAGACCTGACGGAACTTACTCGATTGCAGGTGGTAAAATTTTTATCTCCGCTGGTGACCACGACTTGACCGAAAACATAATTCACATGGTCCTTGCGAGAATTGAGGGCGCTCCTGCGGGAACGAAAGGAATCAGCATCTTCATTGTTCCCAAATTCCGTTACGACGAGAGTGGCAATCTTGTAGACAATGATGTGACCACAATGGCTGTCGAGAAAAAAATGGGTATCCATGGGTCCGCCACGTGTGCGCTGAATTTTGGAGAAAAGGATAATTGTATTGGATTCCTGCTAGGTGGAGAGAACCAGGGCATGAAAATCATGTTTAACATGATGAACGAAGCCAGGCTTTCCGTAGGCGTCCAGGGTCTCGCTCAGGCAAGCACAGCCTATATGCACGCCTTGAAATACGCCAAGGAACGTTACCAGGGCCCGGAAATTTCGACCATGAAGGATCCGAAGGCGCCCAAGGTTCCTATAATTCAGCATCCTGATATTCGAAGAATGTTGATGTGGATGAAAAGTGTTACAGAAGGAATCAGATCTCTCTTGTATTACGCCGCCTATTGTGAGGACAGGGTCCACATTGCCAAAACATCGGAAGACGCTGCTAAGTACCAAACGCTGTCCTAATAG
>JAMCYH010000270.1 GCA_023474025.1 Deltaproteobacteria bacterium | reverse complement strand
AAATCATGATACGATCTCATTGGCGGTCCCTCCCGTTAATGGTTGATTGTGTCTCTTTCAACACTGTTATACCATGAACGGGGCGGTTACCGCCATCTCAATTTCTACGGATTTTGGGACATCCTCCCTAACTTAATCACTTACGAGGTGAGAAATGATCGAATTTCGATACTCTAAAAGATAGTTTTCCATAAGTTGAGAGGCTGACTCGACTACTTCAAATTTGTGGTCAGTAGGACGCAGTTTAAGTTCTCCTTCCCGAACCGCTACTATTGCGCCATCCCCACCTTTGTATATTTCTACCCATGCATTGCTATCGGATCTTATCCAGATCTCAAAAGTACCTTTCCTCGAATCAGGTAGCCCTTCGGCATCGATTTTGGTCAAATCATACTCCCCATGATAAATTTCCCAACTATACCCACCAAAATCTTTGGCACCAGTAAATTTGACGTTTTTTGCATATTTCGTGTTTAACAAAAAACGTCGAGGAGTTTCCCTCCAAGGATATTGCATCATTTTAAGATCGTCCAAATTTCCTTGAAGTTGTTTCGTTTCCTCATCTGGGACTTTGTTTGGCATATAACGTGCTTTTGTAACCTTGGCTAACACATAATCATAAACATTTATCCAACCTCTACTGAGGTTCCAATTTGTATTTCTCTCACCTGGTCTTAGCATCAACGTATTTTGAATAGCTTTATCTCCTTCGGCAATCCAAAGAAGCCCCATATAAAAGCTACTAATTTTTATAAGTGAAACGGACCTAAAATTCGCAGAATGGCTGAGTTTGCTTTCAAATTGTTGGAGCACATTGTTATTTGGTATGCAAGAACTAGTTATTGTTGAAAACACTACAAGCCATGTACAAAACATCAACCTCTTTTTCATCAAAGAATTGCCACCTCCGTTTTCCGACCCATTTCCAGCCTATTTTAGAAACCTAGTAATATTGAGTGTAAGATCGAGTACATTTAAACCAAATTGGGCTGTTCCGGTTAAAAATCTCTTGCTAAGAACCTTTATTTCTTTTTCTTCAAGGGGGTCTACGAAACCCCTTTCAGCAACGGTATCTTTCATAATTAAGGCTGCTTCCTCTAAACCAAAATCTTTTATGGCTGTTTTATTAAATCCCTTAGCCGCAGCTACCACCTCGAAATCCCCAAAATAATTTTCAGCCTCTTCACGATTCATAGCAAAGACTTGGCTTAGATAGTCGAGCCCAATTGATTCAGATGCCAGCATCTTTTCGTTCTGTTTCACCGATTCTTGTAAACGATAAAAGCTGTCAGCTACTCCGGTGAACCCTATTATCCTGTTGGCAATCATTCCTGGTGTGCCCGGTCCAAACATAATATCGGTTAACCTTCCAGCAGTTCCATAGGTATCCAAACCAGCCCGACTCATTAAGAACGCGGCAAAATCTAACCCGATTTCACCACTACCATTTTTGGGTGCCCTAAACGTACTAAAACCGGATGATCTGGTCAGTTGTACGTTTCGGGGTTTGGGATCACCAATATTCAGGCCGAAAATCCCGAATGCTTTCTGAAGTATTTTTTCGATGGAACTAGCATAATAGACCTGCGCTCGGAACTCCGCCACGTTCATTTCTTGGTTTTCAGCGTTCATATAAGTATTTTTAACTGCCAAACGCTGTTGCCGATCAGTGTTCCTGGCACTAAAGGTCATGACATTGTTGTCCGCAAAACCAATAATCACGATCGTTGTATCTTGCCACTCGTTTCCTGTTGAATCTACATATCTGAGCGGGTTATTTCCGACATAGATAAAAAGATTTAAAGTTCGCGGATCATTCGGGTCCCCTGCATATGTGTCCTCAGTTATAAACCTGCCCAGCTCGGAGTCATACCACCTGGCGTTGAAGTAATACAGCCCCGTATCCTCGTCCCACTCTTTTCCAGTAAACCCACGGTCTTCGGCAAAGGTATACTCCCTGTCCTGCTCAATTTTTCCGCCGAAAGGCAGATTATCGCTACGCCAGAGCACTACACCGGCGCTGTCCGTCACCGCCGTCAGCGACCCCTCATGGTCGGTGTGGTAGAAATATTTCGCCCCGGTGCCGCCAATCCCTCCATCCACCCGGGCAAAATGCTGGCCGCCCACCCAGACATAAGAGCGCTCTTGGCCCGTGGCGACGTCCTTTTCATAGATCGCATTGCCGCTCAGGTCGAAGGCGTAATCTGTCTCTCCTTTGGAGCCACGCTTGGCCACCCGCAAACCCGTGGGATCGTAGACATAAGAGCTTACCTGAACACCATTTTTCTTCACCGTCACCAACCGGTTTAATAGGTCATACCCATACTCCCACAGTTCCGCAAATGGACCGTCCGTGGTAAACGTCACCTGCTCCCCGGTAATCTGGTACTGGTTCCCTTTCTTAATCAGGTTTCCATTGGCGTCATAGATGTAAGCCCACTTGCCGTCGGCGAGAAGACGGTTGCTGTTGGCATAGTACCGGTAGTGCGTCTCGTGCGTGAGCACCACCGTAAAATACTGCGCCGTGCGGTTACCCGCCGCGTCGTACTCATACTGCATATAAGCCTCATTTACTTTCGGCTCAACGTCTATAGCCTCCCCTAAGTCGTTCACAAACGTCGCCTTATTTACAGCGCT
>JAMCYH010000124.1 GCA_023474025.1 Deltaproteobacteria bacterium | reverse complement strand
TGATCCTCGATAGAATTGATAATTTGAAAGCCCCCATTCCATAAATTATTCCGAAGTTAATTTCTTTGGCTTTTCTCCTCATTTCTGAAGTCACCAATTCTATTGGGAGACCAAATACGCTTGCCGCCGTTATCGAATGAATATCCTCTCCCGACGCGAACGCTTCCAGGAGCCTTTTGTCTCCAGACAAGTGAGCCATTATTCGAAGTTCTATCTGCGAATAGTCAGCCGCAACAAGGACATAGCCCCTGTTTGGCACAAAAGCCTTTCGAATTTTTCTACCTTCCGGTGTCCTTATCGGGTATTCCTGTAAATTCGGATCCGACGAGGAAAGTCTACCCGTAGCGGCTACCGCCTGGTTGTACGAAGTGTGGATACGCCCTGTATTGGGGTTAACCAGGTTTACCAATGAATCCGCATACGTCGATTTGAGTTTAAAAATCGAACGGTATTCGAGAATCTTCTTGGGCAACTCGTGTTCGAAGGCCAATTCCTCAAGCACAGCCAACGATGTTGATAAACCTGTTTTGGTTTTCTTTGTTCCTTTAAGCCCCAATTTCTTGAATAAAATTTCTCCAACCTGTTGGGTCGAATTTATGTTGAATTGCTGACCCGCCAAATTGAAGATGCTTTGTTCGATCAGTTTTAAGCTTTCTCCAAACTCGATCGACAATTGTCTAAGATAATCGGAATCGACTAGCACACCTTTTATTTCCATGTCCGCAAGCACTGAAATTATGGGGATCTCAATATTTGACAGGAGATCCATCAAGCCAGCCTCACGTAATCTTGGAACCATTAGTGATGCGACCCGGAAAGTCACATCTGCGTCTTCACAGGAATATTCTGAGGCCCTTTCAACATCGACTTCAGCGAATGACGTCTGCTTTTTACCGGCCCCAATGAGATCAGTTATTGGGATCATTTTGTGTTGAAGGTAGATTTCAGCAAGGTCATCAAGGGAATGACCTCGGCGCGCTGGATCAAGGAGATAGGAAGCCAACATTGTGTCAAAGGCTATACCTCTAATGTCGATCCCCTCTCCCCTGAAAACTATAAGATCATATTTGATGTTCTGGCCTACCTTGTCTATTCCTGGGTCCTCAAGAACAGATTTCAAAATGGCCAGCGTTTCCTTTTTGGGTAACTGGAGCCCTTCGTTGTGACCTACGGGAATATAATACGGCCGACCTTGTTTGGCGCAGAGTGAGATTCCAACAATCTTGGCCGAAACTGGAGCCAGGGAGGTGGTTTCAAGGTCGACGGCAAATATGCCACTCTGTTTGATCTCAGAGATTATTTTTTGTAGCTCATCAAGAGTTTGAACCGTTTTGTAACCGGAAAAATCGAGGTTCTTGACAGCGGGCAGATCATCCAGCAAGCGCTTGAATTCGAATTCCCGAAAGATATGCCTAAGACCTTCGTTATCCGGTTCCACAATCAAAAGCTCTTTTATATCAGTATCAAGCGAAACTTCTTCATCAAGTTTCGCCAATTCCCTGCTTAAGAAGGCGTTGTCCCTGTTGGTTTTAAGCGCCTCACGGAGTTTTGGCTTGGAGATCTTTTCCAATTGGTCATATATTCCCTTGAGAGACCCGAACTCATGAATAAGATTGGTGGCAGTCTTTGGACCTATTCCACGAACACCGGGTATATTGTCAGAGGAGTCCCCTACCAAAGACAGAAAATCGAGCATTTGGGTCGGTAACACACCAAATTTTTCTTGAACCCCTTTCTCATCATAAAGGGTGTCTTTTTGGGGGTCCCACATAACTACCCCCTCGGAAACCAGCTGTGTGAGGTCTTTGTCCGCCGAGACAATGATCACATTCCATTTTAGTAACTTTGCCTGCCTGGTTAGGGTTGCTATTACATCATCAGCTTCGAATCCCGCAACACTGATCATGGGCAGCCTGTAAGCTCTGACAAGTTCCAGAATCTTGGGAATTTGAATGACGAGATCTTGAGGCGCTTCAGGTCTGTTGGCCTTATACAACGGATATTTTTCGTGACGGAATGTTGGGCCCGGAGCGTCAAAAACTACTGCGATTCTTGAAGGACTTTTATCCCTCAATGTTTTCATGAGCATGTTTGTGAACCCAAAGATGGCGCCGGTAGGGAATCCTTTTGAATTTGAGAGCCCCCCCATGGCATGATAGGCCCGAAAAATGTAAGCGCTTCCATCAATCAAGAAAATTTCCTCTGTTTTCAAGCTCATAGTTAGCCTCTCGGAAGACGCCGAATCCTTACCCGTTTTCTGGACACAGGACGGTAATGCTTTGAATTGATCATAGTAGCACAATATGCTAATTGGTAGTAGATGAAGTTCAAATTGAGGCCACGTTGTTAGGTGGCTCACTTCAAAAAATATTCTAAATTGGAAGGTGTTTTATGTTTTTACCAAAAATAGCTGATGAAAAATGCAAGCAATGTGGAGAATGTATAGATGTCTGTCCAGCCGATGTTTTGGCCGCCAATGACTCTAAGACAGTTGTAGCAAACGCCGAGGACTGCCTCGGTTGCGAATCGTGTGTGTCTGTTTGTCCTGAAGAGGCGATACAGGTAGAGGAAGTTTAAGGTCTAAGCAAAACAGTGTAATCTCCTGTCCACTCTGTCGATGGGAGATTTTCACATTGCTTGCATTTTTCATCAGC
>JAMCYH010000311.1 GCA_023474025.1 Deltaproteobacteria bacterium | reverse complement strand
TAGAGACCTGGAACATCCAATGTTTTCGCTTGGGCTTCATAATATGGCGGGCATACTGTGCAAGTGGAACGTCTCCAAGGAAGATGGACTTGCGGAGCCAGGTCCGCGTAACCATTATATTTTGCGCTTACGAAACTCTCGTGTTTCGATCTGAACAAAAGCATGTTGAGCATCGTGTACGAGCCCGCCTCACGAGTGAAGACGTGAACATTTTTGGGGCCAGGTTGTTTGATCAAAACGGGAACACATTGACCGAAATTCGCTCAGGACAGCCCTTCGGGATCGAAGTGGACCTGCACATTCATAGAGACCTGGAACATCCAATGTTTTCGCTTGGGCTTCATAATATGGCGGGCATACTGTGCAAGTGGAACGTCTCCAAGGAAGATGGACTTGCGGAGCCAGGTCCGCGTAACCATTATATTTTGCGCGCATGGTATCCGGAAAACAGGCTTTCGACCGGAGCATACGAAGCTCACTTTGCGGTCAGAGATGCGGCATCATTTGAGACACTGGAAAGAATAGCCGGCTTAGTCAACTTTGCAGTTATAGGCCCCGAACGTTCTCGAGGCATAGTTCGCGGGAAAATTGACTGGAAACTAATTCCGTTTGACCAGGCGAATAGCTCCACCGGTATCCAGAATTCCGCTCTGGCTGTTTTACGCAAGGAACAGACTTATGACTGAGTCGCTAGCTTATTCCTGGAACCGGCTAATGAAATGGAGAAGCGAGTGTTTCAAAAGGTTCGGGGCTATCCTGAATTTTCCAATTGAAACACCTGAAGAGCGGTTTCGGGAACTTTTGGGTCCGCAAACCAAAGTCCTCGATATTGGCGCTGGCGCTCACAAACCATTTGAAAAAGCGATTCGTGCGGTTACACCATATTACTATTGTCTGGACACAGACCCTGACGGGATATTTGACTTTCGTTCGTTCTCGGAAATTCCTGAAGATCTCGAATTTGATCTGGCTATCTCGAATCAGGTGTTAGAACATCTGAGTGTGCCAGATGCGCTGGGGATGGTTACTGCCACCTTCTCGAAACTAAAATGCCAGGGAAAATTCGTCGCGACAGTTCCAAACACTGCTCATCCTGTTCGCCAGCGTGACATATCCCATATTACGCCCTGGGTAGCCAACGATCTTTACAGTCTTTTTAGATGCGTCGGCTTTGAAATTGATGGGATGGCACGTTACAACAAGTTCCCACTTACAGCGGACCCGCTTAAGAGATGGGTTGTTGAAACCGTTTGTGAGGAATTCAGAATCGATTGGTGTGACAGTATTATGATTTCCGGGACTAAGCGTATTTCGTAAAAGTCAGTTGAGAGGATGCAACCGTGGGAGAATCGCCAAAATATGTTAATTTGGAGATCGATGGGAGACTTTACGATGTTGAGTTGTTTCAGCGAACAGTTCAGCCAGCGGGATCTCCCAGACTTATAATTGTTTCGCACCTGGCCAACGAAATTGGTAAGAATCTCCTTAAAACCTGCCTTGACGGCGTGAAACATTTCACACCAGAGAGTCATGAGGTCTGGGTTGTAGATAACAACTCTCCTCGAGAAAATCTAGATTGGTTAATAGATAGAGACGGTATTAACATCGCCCTAAATCGTGTAGAGCCCCTGCCCCCTGAAGCTCACGAAGCTTCCAGGGAGGGCGAAATGGTCGTCGAGGATCAAAAAAACTGGGGAAGCTACGCTAATGCCATTGGCCTGGAAATCGGGATTAGGCTTATCGACTCTCTGTCGACGGCAGTGATGTTTATGCATATGGATACATGTCCGTGTTCCGCTGGTTGGTTGACCTTTCTTCGATCCAAAATTGAGGGTAATGTTCGTGCGGCAGGAGTTCGCCTAGACAGGACAAGGACTCCTGAAGGTGTCCTACATGTGCTCGGGTACATGGTTGACTTCCAACTGTTTAAACAACTTGGGCTAAATTTGTTTCCAAACCTTCCACAACAGGACGTTGGCGACAACGTGACCCTGAAGCTTCGTGAAGCTGGATACGAAATCTTTTCCTGCAATAATACGCTCTGGTCTCCTGAACTTGATGATCGAATACCGGCAGGATCTCCGCTGAAAGGGGTTCGGGTTGATCGCGCATTCGATGATGACTGGAACATAATCTTTTTACATTTAGGACGTGGTGTTCGCAAATCTATTGGAGAACACAAGACAGGGACGGGGTTCGAGACGTGGTCGGATCTCATTTACAATTCACTAATCAAGCAAGTGGCAGACACAAGTGCCGTAGCTGGATCTTACCTGGGCTGAATGGTCCAATGATATTTAATCACTGCAAAAAGCTTGGAGTTCAAGTTTGCCAATCGAAAAGAAAATAAAGGTGTTCCTGACTGGAGGCGATGGCCTCGGCTGGGCTATCGATGAGGATATACGACTGTCCGCTATGGCCCTCGAAGGGATAGTCGATCTGGTCGATCTAGACGAGAGTGAAGTGGTGCATATGGCTTGGTGGGAAGGTCTTAATCTTTTGCCGTGGGAGAAAATTCAGCGCAAGTGGATAGTCTCACATGTTCCAGGTGAGCCATTCCGGTATTTTACTCTCATGCCACACAGATATGCGGTCCCTTTGATTTCTACCTGGATATCCCGCAATTCTCAGGCAAAAAGACAGCTCGAATCTGTTGGAATCAAGAGCCAGCTGGCGCCGTATGTGATAGACACCAATGTTTTCAAACCAGTTTTACGCAATGACCCAGCGATAGTAAGGTTACGGAATGAGTATGGATTACCATCGGACTCATACCTTATTGGCTCGTTTCAGAGAGATTCCGAAGGACATGATCTATCGGCCCCGAAGCTCGTTAAAGGTCCCGATATTTTTTTGGAAATTCTGACCAAACTAAAACATAGAGGGTTAAATTTCCACGCCGTTCTCGCCGGTCCGCGGCGACATTGGTTGATTAAGCGTCTTCGCGAACGCAATATCCCTTTCACCTATGTTGGACAGGAACTCGAAACAGATGATCTAAGAGTCAACGCCCTCTCGCGAGAAACGTTGAATCTTCTGTACAACATGCTCGATCTGTACCTGGTCACCAGCAGATCAGAGGGAGGTCCACACGCTATCCTTGAGGCTGGCGCTTCAGGTCGGAAAGTTATTAGCTCGCGGGTAGGTCTGGCCTCGGAGACCCTTGAGCCTGAATGTCTGTTTGATCACCCTATCGAAGCCGTAGATATCATTGCCAGTGATATCACCAACGATACCCTGACGCACGTGGTTCCGGGATTTCACGAACGGGTAGTTGACAAACATTCACCGCTGTCAGTGGCTCCTTATTTTGAGCGAATTTACTCGCAAATTGGCGCGGCCCTGTCATCAAATGAAAAGCCAGTTGAACTCAGTACCCGGGCCCCAAAAAGCGTGCGGTTTTTCAGGAATAAAGTGGGTAAGACGCAATCAAAGTCGAAATTTACTATTTGCCTCTGGCATAGCTTTTTTAAACCTCCATATGGGGGTGGCAATCAGTTCATGCTCGCGTTGAAAAAGGGTTTGATAAAGCTGGGGGTAGATGTACGTGAAAATGAACTGGATGAATCGATTGACGCTTATGTTTTGAATTCGATCCATTTTGATGTCGATCAGTTTCTGAAATTCAGTAAAAACCACCGACTAAATATTGTCCACAGAATCGATGGGCCCATTCATCTTATCAGAGGCTATGATCGTGAAAAGGATGAGTTGTGTTTCGATCTTAATCAGAAGTTTGCTTCTGTTACGGTGTTGCAATCAGCATGGACATATCAACGGATTACAGAGATGGGATACAAGCCAGTGTATCCGGTAATCATCCACAACGCTGTAGATAGTGACATCTTTTACCCGAGCGCCACCGAACGTTTTGACAGAAAAAACAGAGTCAAACTGATCTCCACGAGTTGGTCGGACAATCCTCGGAAAGGTGGCCCAATTTACCGATGGATCGACAAAAATCTCGATTGGGGGCGCTTTGATTATACCTTCGTAGGAAATGTATCGGAGCAATTTGAACGTATAAAACATATACCGCCTGTCCCTTCAGAAGAGTTGGCCGATATACTAAGGAGCCACGACATATATATTACAGGGAGCCGAAACGATCCGTGTTCAAACGCTTTGATCGAGGCTCTATCCTGTGGACTGCCCGCAATTTATTACGAGGATGGAGGACATCCAGAACTGGTTTCCACTGGAGGTCTGCCTTTCAGAACGGAAGCTGAGATTTTGGAGCAATTGGACACGATCTCAGACAATTATCAGTTTTTTCGCAATATGATTACGGTGTCCAGGCTTGAAGATGTGGCGGGAAAATATCTCAGCATAGCTAAAGAAATAGCTTCATGAACTTTCACCTAGGCTTGTTTTTCACACGTGGCGTATCTCTACGGACCTGGGACATGGTAGGGAATCTTGACCGGGAAATAGCGGTCTACCTGCGTATGATCGAGGACGGGAATAGAGTGTCCTTTTTCACTTATGGAGATTCCGGAGACCTCAGATATTTGGACCGGCTGGGTGGAATAGGGATTTGCTGTAATGAACACGGCCAGGAACTGGGTCAATATGAATCGGATTTAGCGCGGATTCATGCTGATACATGTGAATCCCTGGATATAATAAAGACAAACCAAACGTACGGATCTGAACTTGCTTTGGATGTAGCCACAAAATTTGGAAAACCTCTGGTAGCCCGTTGTGGATACATGTGGTCCCGGAATTGTCAATTGGAGCATGGAATTGACGCTGAGGTTACAAGGGAGGCGCTTCGGGTTGAAAACAAAGTATTTACCGCCGCAGACCGAGTCTTTGTGACAACGCAGGCCATGCGACAGGATGTGTTGTCGAGGATTAGCGGACTTGAAAACAAGGTTGTTGTTATTCCCAACTATGTCGACACAGAAGTCTTTCGATCTATAGACGTTCCTCTATGTACTGATACTCTAATTTTTGTGGGACGGATAGCGCGGGAAAAGAACCTTGAAGCCCTATTCGAAGCTGTACGTCCTTTAGACGTCAAATTGAGAATCATCGGTGAAGGAAGGCTGAGGCCTTTGCTCCAGGAAAAGTACTCCGACCTTGGAGACAAACTTGTTTGGGAAGGCGGAGTTCCCAATTCCGAGCTTCCAAGACATATTAATGAAGCAAAAGCCTTCATATTGCCTTCGTTTTATGAAGGCCATCCTAAAGCCCTAATTGAGGCGATGGCTTGCGCTATTCCAGTTATTGGATGTGATTCTCCTGGAATCAGGGAAATAATTCAGGATGGATGTAATGGATTACTTTGTCCCACAGACTCGAATAGCTTGAGAAACGCTATAATAAGGGTGCTAAAAGACGAAGAAATGGCAAAAAGTATATCGAGTTGCGCCAGAAGTTATGTTGTGGAAAACTATTCTCTCGAAAGTGTAGGGCGGCTGGAACTCACAATCATGTATTATATTCATCGTAACCGCCATAACGGGATAGGTTCGAAGCAGTAACTGTTCCCACGATAATTTGATCCTTTTTAATCAAGAATGTCTAATCCTAAAGTTACAGTTCTAATGTCGGTTTTCAATGGTTCATGTCACCTTGGGGAGGCTGTTAAAAGCATTCTCTCTCAATCATTCGTTGATTTTGAACTCCTGATCATTGATGACGGGTCTTCTGAACCGATATCTGAGCTAATTAATTGTTTTGGTGATGACAGGATAAGGCTTTTGACACAGGACAACATGGGCCTTACAAGGTCGCTAAACAAGGGTTTAGAACTTGCGCGCGCTGAATATGTAGCCAGGATGGACGCCGATGATGTTTGTTTGCCGGACAGACTTGAGAAGCAGTATGAAATCATTTCATCGTCTGCCAAACCTGACCTGGTTGGGACATTTTTTGAGATAATCGATGAGACTGGACAATCAGTCCAAAAGAAAAGTTTGATTACAAACCCTATTTACCGTTTATGGCGTTTACTTTTTCACAACAACTATGGTCACGGAACGATCATGTTTAAGAAATCTTCAGTAATAAGGGCAGGAATGTACGATACCCGTTTGCGGTTTGCCCAGGATTTTGATCTTTGGTCAAGGATTTCCAAAAGAAATAACACTCATATGATTCCGGAATTTCTATACAAATACAGGATGAACACAGCAGGTGAACAGGCGTCTGTCAAAAATTACGACGACCAGTTGCAGGCTGCCATCTGGATCAGCAACCGAAACCTCAGATCGTGCAATCCGAAGTTAAAAGATCAGGACCTTATCGATCTGCGTTCATTATACTGGGAGTTTCAATTACCGGAAGTGTCTCAAAAGGCTCCTAAGCTGGCCCGTGACACATTAGCGGAATTTTTCAACAGATACGGCCTTGATGATTGTGAACGACGTGATCTTCGAATTCGTGTCGAGTTTGACCTGATGGGACATGAAAAATCATTTTCATAGTCCCTAAATTTTTATTGAATTTCTCTGGGTTAACTCCTATGATCCAAAGGTTAGGTGGATTGATCCCCGAAGCGGGATATCTCTGGGACGGGATTCGGTGATCTGTTAAGTTTAGCCGTCCACGTGGATTAGAAACAACGTGCTTATGAAATTTTTCCGTGGCATGGAAAAATTTCCAAGGCGATATTCGGAGAAAAGATATGCCCGAAACAAACATTTTCAATAAGATCAAATCGGTCTTAAGTAGAATTTGGCGTGGTAATGGAAGTGAGGGACTTGCCTCAGTCAGGAGAGAAGTCCAGGCTCTCAGGCAGGAGTTGAAGAACGTTAGATCAGAAAATCCAAATCACCAGATTCAAGGCCTTAATCCCACTCTGGGAGCCTGCTCATTTGAGCTGGGTAAGGATATGGGGGCCATCAAGCAGGAAATCGAGATCTTGCGGAATGAAATGCAAGACAACATTGCGGCGATACACCGGTTGGAAATTTTGACTCTTTCTGCACGAATGGATTTGCTTACGGAATTCGGTAAAGCACTGCCACCAACGATGCCTGGGCGTACGAGGACGTCGCACAAACCAAAGGGCTTTAGCTTTGGAATAATCACTAACGGCAGGAGACCTGAGAAATTAGCCAAATTGTTAGACTCTATAAGGTTTCAGAAATTGAGTCAGGATTATTATGAGATTTTGGTAGCTGGTAGCGTTTCTGGCTTGAATTGCACAGACGGGGTTAGAGCCTTCTCCATGGAAGATGCAGCGAACCAGGGAAGACTCGGCGCCATGCGAAATGTGCTTGCAAAAGCAGCCCAATTTAACAAATTCGTGTGTCTGGATGACGATTTTCTACTCCATCCTCAATGGGCAGAAGCGATGAATGGTGTCAAGGGTGATTTTGATGTTGCTACCGGAATAATTCTTAACCCTGACCTTTCACGCTATTGCGACTGGGTAAACATTATCGAGAATTACACTTTCCTGAGGACTTACGATCAGACTTTTGACAAGTGTCAGTATGTGACAGGCGGCTACGGGATATACAAGGACTATATATTCGATGATCACTCGTGGAATGATGACCTTGGTTTCTATCAGGGTGAGGACGTATCGTTTTCGAGACGTCTATTTGATGCGGGTTATCAGTTAAAATTTATCCCGCGGGCAATCGTGATGCATGATGACGAGCGATATAGACAAAAAGGATATGGTGTCATCAGATTAAAACCGGCCGAAAAGATCACTGTTGACCCCAATCTCAGTTTAAAGATGGAGAAACTTTGCCCGCGAACTCTCACATGATGTCATTGTCATAATATTACGCTTCACCATCTCTAGTTATAGAGATTAGTATGGTTACCGCTACAAAAAACTGGAATGACGCGGCAGAAATATACGAATCGCCGCGTTCCATGTTTTGGCGCCTCCTTTACAAAGTTTGCGTTTCAACAGAATCATCAACTTTATCTTTCTATGACTGAAGTGAATTTGAGCTTTATTACATGAGGGGCTCGTCATGACCATTCTTTTGATAATAGTGTCTCTTACTATCCTTATTTCGGCTAACTGCTCTCTTTTTGAAGCGGTTTTATATTCTACCAGGATCGGCACGCTCGAAGTCGCGTTGAGCCGGGAAGCCGAATCCAAAGCAGCCAGGAAGTTCATTGAAATGAAAAGGATGATCGCTGCGCCCCTTTCTTCAGTGCTGATTCTCAACACTGTCGCTAATACTGCCGGGGCTGTCGTAGCTGGTTATTACGCGAACGAAGCGCTTGGTTACGGGGCAATGCCTCTATTCTCTGCACTGATGACCCTTGGGATCCTTTTTTTGGGCGAGATTGCTCCCAAAACACTGGGAGCGGTTTACTGGAGGAATTTATGGCAAGTGGTTGTTTGGCCTATACATTGGCTAACAATATTTATGTATCCGGTTGTAGTGATGATAAGATCTTTTACCAATATTCTAACGAAAGGTCAGACCACGCCGACGGTCACAGAGGAAGAAATACTCGCGGCTGTTCGTATAGGCGCTCATGAAGGGGAAATCTCGGATGGTGAAAGCGCCATGGTTCACAACATCATTAACCTTGAAAACAGGCCTATTCATGACATAATGACGCCGAGGACGGTGATTTTTTCATTGGATGCAGGCTTGACAATAAGGGAAGCCACAAGGGCTTTGGATCAGAAGGGTTTTACACGTATTCCGATTTATGAAGATGACCGGGAAAATATTATAGGCTACATCATGATTCATGATTTACTTTCGGTTAAAACCCTAAGTAACCAGGAAGCGAAAATAAAAACAATCGTCAAACCGATTTCGTTTGTGCCTGAAACATGGGATTCACTTGCTTTATTGACCAGTTTCCTTAAAAAGCGCCGACATATCGCCATTGTGGTTGACGAGTATGGAGGAGTCGCGGGTTTGGTCACTCTGGAGGACCTGATTGAAACACTATTGGGAGACGAAATCGTGGATGAGACAGATAGAGTCGTAGATTTGCAGGAACGTGCCCGTCAGCTTTCCAAGTTCCCAGATGACCCGACTGTTAATGGAGAATAGCGCCGATCATGAACCGGAATCAAAGCAGATGAGATTTGAGCTTACAATTAAATTGTCAGGTTGAACAAATTCGTCTTTTCAAGGAACTCGCTGTTTATTTCGACTTCACAAATTCAAAAGAAACTTGCGCTTGCGCCTTAGCTGTGAGATTCTAAACAAGGGCGTTCCCAGTAAAAAAACCCGTAAATGAGGAGGGACAAAATGATACCGAAGAAGATCTTGTTTTGTACGGACTTTTCGGAAAACTCTCTTCCGGCCAGAAGTTATGCGGTGGACTTCGCTAAGGCCTTTAACGCGAGCCTTTCCATACTTCATGTAGTCAACTCTTCTCGACTTGGATATCCGGCCTTCGAGGCAGGCGTTCCATTTGATCTTCAATCTGTGCTTCTCAATATTGAGGATTCTGTGAAGGCTGCCTTCAATGACTTCATATCGGAGTTCCAGGGGCAGGTGGCGGAGATAACAACTACATCGAGAGTAGGGGTTCCCGCAGTAGAAATTGTTCGCTTTGCAGAAGAAAACTCGATAGACCTAATCATCATGGGAACACATGGTTGGACGGGCTTTCGTCATCTGATCCTTGGGAGTACGGCTGAAAACGTAGTTAGGACCGCCAAATGTCCTGTCCTGACCGTTAAGTCTACCAAAAGCCCGAGTTAGGCAAGTTTGTCGTTTTTATGCGTCTCGGAAGTTGACTCACTGTTCAAAAAAACTATAATAAGAAAGTTTAGACTTATTATTGGAGTCAACCTGCTATGAAATTCTGGCGACTGCCACTTGATTCCGAGGCGCACTCGATTCCACATGGAACGGTGCATATCATTGAAAATCGATGCAAGGGGTGTGGCTTTTGCATCGAGTTTTGCCCCAACGGATGCCTTAAACAGAGCAAACGGTTCAACACAAAGGGATATCACCCTCCAGAGGTTGTTTCTCAGGCGGAAGATTGCGTTGAATGCGGACTTTGTAGCCTCATATGTCCTGAGTTCGCCATTTTTACCGAACTTAAAGAAGCCAAAGAGATCACTGAAAACGATATCCTGAAGGTCACCACTAGATATTCTCGAAAAGACAAACGCTACGTGAAGGATTAGCGACCCGTGCATTCTTTATGGGCGCCTGGTCTTTATGGTTTTTGGAACGCTAGCGATCTAGGTGTTCATTAACACATAACTTCTTTGTGTGGCCCTTCTCAATTCTTTGAGGAGGGTTACTGCTGTAAGGATAATTTAAAATGGGCAAAGAGCTTTTAAGTGGCGAGCATTTCATACATGGTGACGCTGCTTGCGCAGAAGGTGGGATAGCCGCCGGATGCCGTTTTTTCGCCGGATATCCGATCACGCCCGCAACGGAAATAGCTGAACGCATGGCGCGGCGGTTGCCCGAAGTTGGTGGTATTTACATCCAGATGGAGGATGAGATAGGATCCATGGCCGCGATTCTTGGAGCGTCATGGGGCGGGGTGAAGGCTATGACGTCAACCTCGGGACCTGGTTTCTCATTGATGATGGAAAATATCGGTCTTGGCATGATGACTGAAACGCCGTGTGTAGTCGTGAACATACAAAGAGGTGGCCCCTCTACCGGGTTACCCACTCTTGTTGGGCAGGCGGATGTTATGCAGGCTCGTTGGGGCGCTCATGGCGATTACGGTTGCATAGCCCTTGCTCCTTCTTCACCTCAAGAATGTTTTGATCTTACTGTCCATGCTTTCAATCTCTCGGAAATTTATCGCTTGCCGGTATTTGTACTAGGCGATGAGGTTGTTGGCCATATGACCGAAAAGGTCGTAATCCCAAGAAAAGAAGATCTAGTAGTGGTGGATCGTCCAACCCCGACCGTTTCAAAAGACCGCTATCTTCCGTTCGATTCGGGTTCCTATATGCCCTCTCCAATGGCCATTGCCGGTCAGGGTTATCATGCCCACGTTACAGGCCTTACTCACGACGAACGGGGCTACCCTGTCATTACCGACGTGGTCCAAGAAAGAAATGTGCGTCATATCGTGGATAAAATCAGACAGAACGCGGAGCGAATTATTCGTGTTGAAACAATAGGGATCGAAGACGCCGAGGTTGTAGTCGTCGCATATGGTTGCACTGCAAGAGTCGCAAGACAAGCTGTAGAGGACTTAAGAGAGTGTGGACAAAAAGTCGGTTTGTTGAGGCTGATAACAATATGGCCTTTTCCATCAAACCTCATTAGATCGATAGCCCACAGAGCAAAGGCCTTTGTAGTGCCTGAGATCAATTACGGTCAGGTTGCCTATGAGGTTGATCGAACAGCAGGTGGAGCTAGTGAAATTTTACTGTTGGCTCTGATGGGCGGATCCATCCACACCCCAGCAGAAATTAGGGAAGCCGTTGAGGAATTTCTTTAATCGTCATCATTTCATTGGGCTTGCTAGCGTAAGCCAAAATATTGCCATTGAGATTAGGAACCACAATGAGAGTGCGTTGCAGACAGATTCAGCCATTTGACCAAGAAGCCGAAGATGATCTGATACAAAAGGATCATGGCCTACATCCTGACGACAAATATCTTAAGCCAGGGAGAATTCCTCATATATGGTGTCCCGGATGCGGCTTGGGCGTGGTGTTGACCACATTCATTGAAGCTATACGCAGGAAGGGCATTCCAATCGACAAATGCGCAGTTGTTTCCGGAATTGGGTGTACTGGCCGTGTTGCAGGATACCTGGATATGGACACATATCACACTACACACGGTCGCGCGATTCCATTTGCAACTGGCCTGTCCCTGGCTAGGCCGGACACTTGCGTAACCGTTTTCTCCGGAGATGGGGACCTTTTCGCCATAGGTGGAAACCATCTTATCCATGCCGCCCGACGAAATATTAATCTTAAGGTTATCTGCGTCAATAATTTCAATTTTGGAATGACGGGTGGCCAGGTCGCTCCTACCACTCCCCTCGAAGCAAGGACATCCACCACTCCTACTGGAAATGCGGAGCCTGCGTTCAATCTGCCATCTCTCGCCCACGCCGCAGGCGCTGTGTATGTTGCGAGATGGACCACTTTTCATCCTAGACAGTTGGTCCATTCCATATCGCAGACACTGGACAAGAAAGGATTCACTTTCGTCGAAGCCATTGCTCCATGTCCGACTGGCTTTGGTAGACCCAACAAGCTTGGGTCAGGGCTTGATGAGATGAGATTTTACAGGGAAAATTCCGAAATAAGGAATGGAATGGACCCCAGTGAGGCAGCAATAAGGCTGAGGTCTAAAATTATCGTGGGTACTTTCGTGGATGTCGACCGACCGGACTTCCTCGAGAACTATAATGCGAACGTGGTTTCAAAGGTAGCTGGCAAAGGCGATAAGCAGAGCAAAGGGAGAGCCGCCTAATGGTTAAGCAGGAAATACGAATGGCGGGATTTGGCGGTCAGGGGATAATATTGTCTGGACATATTTTGGGTAAGGCTGCCTCTCTTCATGAACGGAAGAACGCTGTATTCACGCAGAGTTACGGCCCAGAAGCTCGTGGTGGATCTTGTAGCGCTGATGTAATTATATCCGAAGAGACGATTCACTATCCTAAAGTGGAACAGCCGGATGTCCTGGTATTAATGAGTCAGGGAGCTTGGGGAACTTACGGTCGTGTTATCCGGGAAGGTGGGATTTTGATCCTTGATGAAGACCTGGTCAAGATCGATAAAGACCCTTCAAAGCTTACAGTTTACAGGGTACCTGCGACTAGAATAGCAGAGTCGTTGGGACGCCGAATAGTAGCCAATATAGTGATGTTAGGCGCAGTCACCGCGTTGGGTAAAGTGATTACGTACGATTCCATGAAGAAGGCTGTTTTGGACTCAATACCACGTGGCACCGAAGATTTTAATTTGAGCGCTTTTGATCAAGGCTTCGAATATGGCCAATCGTTGTTAAACAGGAAATAGGATTCAAACTTTATGTTCGATAAGCGCAAGGAGACATCTGAATTGAAACAAGCGCTGGATGACTTACAAACAAGCTGCACGCCAGAAGATTTACGCATTGGAGTATATGTTTGCCACTGTGGCAAAAACATTGGTGGCACTGTAAAATGTGAAGAAGTAGCGGAGTTTGCAGCCAAGCTTCCCAATGTAGTGTTAGCTAAAGATTCTCTTTATACTTGCTCCGAGCCTGGTCAGGAACAAATAAAAAGTGATATTCGTGAGCAAAAACTGAATCGGGTTGTAGTAGCTTCGTGTACCCCCAGGTTGCATGAACCAACGTTCAGGTCGGCCTGTGAGAGCGCTGGACTAAATCCCTATTTGCTGGAAATGGCGAACATAAGGGAACATTGTTCCTGGGTACACCTTCATGACAAAGAAGGGGCCACAGCAAAAGCCAAGGACCTGGTCGCCATGGCCGTGGCAAGAGCGACTCGATTACAGCCTCAGTTTGAGCTGACCGTACCAGTAAAGCGTTCGGCAATGGTCATCGGAGGCGGGGTCGCAGGCATACAGGCGGCGTTAGATATGGCCGACGCTGGTTACAAGGTTTACCTTGTTGAAAGAAGCGGCAGTATAGGTGGACGTATGGCTCAAATAGACAAGACGTTCCCTACAATGGACTGCTCGATCTGTATTTTGGCTCCAAAAATGAGTGAAGTAGGACGTCATCCCAACATTGAGCTCATGACGCTTTCAGAAGTTAAGGAAGTTGAAGGGCATATTGGAAATTTCAGAATCAAGGTAATGAAAAAGGCCAGATATGTGACGGATGGCTGCACGGCGTGCGGAGATTGCATACAGGCCTGTCCACAGTTGGCCCCTGATGAATTCAACGCTGGTTTGTCTATTAGACACGCAATATTCATACCTTTTGCCCAGGCGGTCCCATCGAGGTACGTGGTTGATATGAACCTGTGCCTCAATAACCAGGGTATCGTAGCCTGCGACCGCTGTTTTCAAGCTTGCGCCAGGAAGTGCATAGATTTTGCCGACAAGGATCAGTTGTTGGAATTGGAAGTTGGCACTATTGTTGTGGCCACGGGTGTCGATGTATATGATCCAACGGCCCTAACGGAGCTTGGTTATGGACGTTTCCCAAATGTAATTACCACGTTGGAATTTGAACGGCTAATCAACGCAGGCGGTCCATCTTCGGGTGAGTTGATACGGCCCTCAGACCGGCGACGCCCTGAAAGGGTGGCCTTTCTGCAATGTATTGGATCGAGAAGCAAACGTAGCAACCCTTATTGTAGCAACGTATGTTGCATGAATACGATTAAGGACGCTTTGCTAATCAAGGAGCATTGGCCTGATACCGAGATATTTGTTTTTTACATTGATATAAGGGCTTTTGGAAACGTCCATAACCAA
>JAMCYH010000034.1 GCA_023474025.1 Deltaproteobacteria bacterium | reverse complement strand
GATTTGGAGCCGCAGGTGGACAACACCAACTGGTATTGTATTTAGCGCACCCATAGCGACATTTCAGTCGCACCCACCTAGCGGTCACAACGTCAGAAGATTTCATAAGGTGGACCTCAAGAAAACCTAATTCTTTGGCCATTGCTTCTATTTGTTTAAAAGAGTCTTGACGCATTATGTTTGAAGATTGTTTGCTTCGCATCTGGCGTACGTCTCGTAAGTCTATCAGTTCTTCAATTTTCACGGCCATTGCACATCCCTCGTATTCTTTAACCTGCCATCATGGTTTGTGAATACTAAATAGGCTCTCAAGTATATTTCAATAAATTGGCGCTGTTTGTTGAACCAGATTTTTAATCCTCTATATCAGGTTCGAATTCTATAGAAACGGCACTCGGTAAATTGAGTTTCAACTCAACTTCAGAAGCCTTTATTATGGCTATCGGCACAGGACAACCTGAATGAGGTAGTTTCTCCGAGGACACATGAAAGACCGGATTTGCTTTTAGACCTCTGGCGAGGATGTCTTTCATTCCGAGCGGACCCATTTCCTGCAATATATATCCTAAATCATCGACAGATTCACAATCGGATTCTAATTTGATCATTACGTTTCGTTTGTTTTCCCGAGTGGCAAGAATACGAGTGACGAAGCCACAGGCGCCTGCTTTGACTTTAACTACAGTCAAATTTTCCTCCGGAGCTTTGAGTTTTCATAATTCATAACATATATATCACCATCCCATTTGGTCAATCAAACAGGTTTAAAATGAGGTTTGATATGCAATGGGTGGCATGAGACCCACCACCCATTACGCTGTTAAAAGAGATCACTTCTGGTGGAGAACTTCAGGTGCGACGATACCCTCCAAATGAGGAAACTCATCTTTCATGTGAGGAATCTGCATTGCTTCCATGAACTGCTGCTGGAAGTCCTTTTCCACTGTGAGTTCTATGTACTCTACATTGCGGGAAACCCAGTTCGCCTCGGTCCTTTTTTCACGGTTTAACAAAGCGGCCCTCGCTCCGTCACCTGCCGCATTGCCTACGGCCAGAACATTCTCCAGATCACAGTCAGGGAAAAGCCCCATGATCAATGCCTTGGTCTTGTCTACGTGGGTCCCGAAAGCTCCGGCTATTTTGATTGTGTCAACCTTGGCGAGTCCCATGCGCCTCAGCATCAGCTTACACCCAGTGTAAAGCGCACCCTTGCCCAGTTGTATCTGACGAATATCTTTTTGACTAATGACAACATCCTTGCCGATTGAAGTTTCGTTAGCCCAGGCTATTACGAATTCGGGCTGTTTAGTGTCGGGATTTACCCGGTAGCGGCTAGATTTTTGGTTCTTGCTGAATCTGCCGCTCTTCATGATAACACCAGAAGAATAAAGTTCGGCAAGTACGTCTAAAATACCTGAACCACATATCCCCTTGGTTTTCATTTCCTCAGGTTTAGAGTAATTTTTCCAAGCGTCTCGTCCTATGACCTTATAATCTACTTCATGAGTTTCAGGACTTATGGTTATTCGCTCTATGGCGCCTGGCGCCGCTCGCATTCCGTAACTCAACTGCGCCCCTTCCAAAGCTGGCCCCGTAGCGCAGGAACATGAGATCAGCTTCTTGTTGTTTCCAAGGACCAGTTCGCCGTTTGTGCCGATGTCTATAAGAAGTTGAATTTGGTCATGTTTGTAGGGTTCTTCCGCAATGAGAACACCCACATTGTCTGCGCCGACGAAACCGGCTTCATTAGGCAAAATATGTACGTATGCAGACTCATTTAACTTTATACCAAGGTCACGCGCGTGGATATCAAGACTTCTGTGAATCACCGGGGGGAAAGGAGCAAGTCCCACGAATTCAGGATCAAGCTTGAGCAGGATGTGGTGCATCGCAGTGTTGCATACAATCGTCATATCGACGATGTCGTTCGATCTTAAATTTAGGTATTTTTTCCCTCCGTGTTCAGCAGCGTCTGTGACATCTGGCGCTTCGATTATTTCGTCTTCTCCTTCAGTTTTTTTCTTCTTTCTCTTTTTTGGCGGGTGGGTGCTCTCGCACGCTTCTACTACGAGCTTGTTAAGACCTTCGATGAGGTCGTTGCTCATGGTTTCGAGTCCCCTGGGGTTCATCATGTGGTAGGTAATGCGGGCCATGACATCTTCCCCGTATTTGCATTGCGGATTCATCATGGAAACCGTTTTGATAACTTCCATTGTTCTCAGATTACACAAATACGCAGCAACTGTTGTTGTACCGACGTCGATGGCTATGCCGTAGCAATCATCAACTTTTCCGGGAAGCACCCGGATAATCTTTTTGTCCATCCAAACCGCCACAGTGACAGCCCAATTCCCTTCCCTTTGACGTCGCGGTAGTTTCCTCAGCGTATACCAGTCAATATCGAGGTTTTTAAGCCCATAGTTTCGCTCCAGTTCCGCGCAAATTCTTTCAAAATCGCCCGAGGGCTCTTCAAAAGTTGGCGCAACAACTTGCACGTAATATTGCTTCACTGCGGGGTTCCAATCGATGTGGATATCTCTGGCGGCTTTACTGACTATTTGCTTACCGGCGCGGGCCTCCTCAGGAACAAATACCACCATCCCATTTGGTCAATCAAACAGGTTTAAAATGAGGTTTGATATGCAATGGGTGGCATGAGACCCACCACCCATTACGCTGTTAA
>JAMCYH010000152.1 GCA_023474025.1 Deltaproteobacteria bacterium | reverse complement strand
TGACAGGAAGGCAAATCCTCGTATTTTGTCGTTCTGTTCTACTTCCTTCATCAATCGTAACGGCTTAGCTTCGTTTAACAAGTCCCTCGCTCTCGTAAGAAGCTCAAATTCTTCGGTCAGTTCTTTTTTGCCGCGACCCAGATCTTTGGTTACGCGTTCTCGACGCCTTTCCACAATCGAAAGATCAGACAGGATCATATCCTCTTCTATAGTCTTATAGTCCGCCAGAGGTGAAGGTATTCCCGACGATAAAGAGTCAAAGTAGCGGATACAGATAACAAGAGCGTCAAGCGGACGAATTATTGAAAGAAACTTGTCCCCGAGAGTATGTCCCTGTTTCCCTTCACCCGCCAGGCCGGCAATATCCATATACTCGACATGAACCGGAGTTATTTTCTTGGGTTTGTGATAGCTGACAAGAAAATCGATCCGCGGATCGGATACTTTGACATCACCCAAACCAGGTTCCTGGCGATTTCGCTGGTCGGTACTGTTGAGCCCCCCAGTAAGCGCCCTAAAAAGCACACTCTTCCCCGCTCCCGGCAAACCGATTATTCCTAGCTTCAATGGATAGTTACCTTCTGAAAAACAATTTCAAGCGCACTATTTTGGGGCTTGAGTAAAACGAATGTACAGACGAACGTTTCTACTGTCAACTTTAGTCGGGGCTGGGGACTCTGACCCCAGGGAGCGCGCTCCAACTTCAATAGCTCCATGGTTAACCAGAGCTGAAGTCAGATCACCGTATCTGTTCGAAGGGATGATCACGCCGACCAAAGCCTCCCCAAAAGCGTTTCTGAATCTTTCGTCAACCAACCTACCATGAATGCCTGGAAGGATATTCCTTAGAGTCTCTAACGCCAGATCAACTTGAGGGCTCTCCACTGTTAGGTTGTCCGCTCCGATTTGGTCCGCTACGGTTGGAAAATGCCAAGAGACTGCGGAAGAACGACCCGGGCCATCGTAAGGAACAAAAGCGCGAGAGAACGTCGAGGATTGAGGCGAAAACGGCGCTGAAGCCACCACTCCAGAGTCAACCGGACGAGAGACCTGACCGGAGGGAAGAGTGACGTTTTGAGAATTAGTCTTGAGCGATAAACCCGTTTTCTCACCATGGGAAAAATCAGTTGGAGCATAACTATAAACAAGGAAGGCGCATACAGTAACAAAAGCGAGCGACATCGCGCTTATGGGTACCGGCGCAGCAGGCGCCGAATTTAGCAGATTTTTGATTTGAAATATAAAAAATTGAAAAAGTGAGGAGTTTTTATCAATTCTGGAGTTTAGCTGTTCCAGGAAGTCGTTTGGAGGAACAACCCGCTCCAAATTCGCCAACGCATGAACAGTGACCCTGTACCACTTAAAATCTTCCCGACACGCCGCGCACGATTTTAAATGATCCTCAACCTTTTTTTCGGTTTGCGTGTCAGAATCTCCCTCATAAACCTCTCTAAAATAATCAGCAACCCTCTCGCAATCCATCATGACAGGACCTTCTTGAGTTTTTCTTTTACTACCATCCGCGCTCTATGCAGACGGGATTTAGTCGTTCCTTCCGGCAGATTTAATATGCGGGCTATCTCATCATAGGATAGACCCTCAATATCTCTGAGAATTACAATTTCCTTATGGTCCGGTTCAAGTTCATTAATTGCTTCAACAACGGCTCTGCGAATTTGGTTTCCGGACAGCAATTCCTCAGGATTGGCCGTCTGGTCTGGTAATGCTCTGTTGAACTGATCTCCTTCATCATCAGTGTCAGACGATCCCTTATTCATAAAAAAGCCTCGGCGTTTTAGATACTTGAACCTATTCTTACCTCTGTTCGTAGCTATCTGAAACAACCAGGTAGAAAACTTCGAATCTCCTCTGAAACTTTTCAGGTTTTGATATGCCGCCGTGAATATCTCCTGGGCAAGGTCGTTAGCTTCCTCAGGGTCCCCAACAAAACGATAAGCGACACTGAAAACTTTCTTCTGATATTTCAGCACAAGATCGTTAAAAGCTTCTCTGTCACCTCCAGCGCAACGCCTGACCAGTTCTTCATCTTCATCACTGTTATCAACGGAACTGCCAATCACCGATACACTTGCTAATGTCAGACAAATTAAATTTAGAATTGTTTCAAGATTAAATGTCACGAGAAAATTTTTATCTCCATCAATATATCTGTGAAAATTATGGTAATTTGGGTCTCAAGTCAAGAAGTAAGGTCCGCAGGGAAATTCTAGCCCATGTGTCCCCAAATAATAACTGAATTTGATGGGAAACATCCCGAGGAATCAGCCTGTTCATTGTTTATAGCTTGAATATGTTGGCACAATCGAGTAAAAAAAAAGGTTCCAAGTATGATTTTCACCGATTGATGGTTTGACTAAATCGTTCGCTTATAGAAATAGCATTTTGGAGGACGGAATGAAACTATCCAGACGGGTAACGGAAACGGCGCCTTACCTGTTTCATCTGATTGACGAAAAGCGGAAAGCCGCCCAGGAAAAAGGGATTGATGTCATATCACTGGCCATAGGGGATCCGGACATGCCAACTCCGGATTTTGTTTTGGATCTCATGAATGAAGAAATGAGGGACCCTCGAAATCATCAATATCCCAGCTACAAAGGAGAACCTGATTTTTGCAGACTCGTGGCCGACTGGTTCGAAAAACGCTTCGGTGTTGAATTGGACCCCAGGAATGAAATAATGGCTACCATAGGGTCCAAAGACGCAGTATCTCACCTTCCATTCGTATTTATTGATCCAGGGGACACTGCTCTAGTTACCGACCCTGGCTATCCAGCTTATGAATCCGCCATAGGCTTTGCCGGTGGTTCGTCTATACGCATCCCTCTAGTTGCAGAGCGCCGTTTCATACCAGATCTTGATGCTATTCCTACTGACGTAGCGGACAAGGCAAAATTCATATTTATTAATTATCCAAACAATCCAACAGCGGCAGTGGCAGATGAGTCATTTTTTAAAGATCTTGTGTCCTTTGCCAGGAAGCATGATCTTGTCATACTTGCTGACAACGCTTATTCTGAAGTGTACTTTGAACCACAGGACAAACCAATAAGCATAATGCAGATAACAGGAGCGAAAGATCTTTCTATCGAATTACATTCCTTCTCCAAAACATTCAATATGACCGGATGGCGAATTGGTTTCGTCGTAGGGTCAAAAGTCCTGATAGACTCGTTTCTCACTCTGAAGTCAAATTTCGATTCCGGAGTCTTTATGGCGATCCAGCGCGCCGCCGCCAGAGCGTTGGCGCATCCGGACGCGCCATTGTTCAATGAACAGAGGACTCAATTGTTTAAAAAGAGACGAGATATCATAGCAAACGCTCTTAGTCAGCTTGGTTTCAAGTTTGATCTGCCCAGAGCGAGTTACTATTTCTGGGTTCGAATACCTGAAATTTATTCTTCTTCGGTGGTCTTTTGCGCTGATTTGCTTGAAAAACAAGGGCTTGTGTTTACCCCCGGCGTTGGTTACGGACCGAGCGGAGAAGCTTTTTTCCGGATTTCTATGACTGCGCCTGATGACAACATAGAAAAGGCCATGGAACGTCTCAGGAATTTTGTAAAGGGATTATGATGAAAGCCACTCTGGTTTTGGCTGATGGCGAATCTTTTGTGGGTTCCGCAATGGGAGCCACCGGCGAAAAAATAGGAGAAGTCGTATTTAATACGGCAATTACAGGATATCAGGAAGTTTTGACTGATCCGTCATATCGGGGTCAAATAGTCACTATGACATACCCCCACATTGGTAATACGGGAGTAAATTTCGAGGACAATGAATCCGCCATGCCATTTCTTGCGGGGTTCGTTGTCAAGGAATACTGCGCCAGCCCCAGCAACTGGAGAAAAAGCGAAGACCTTGACGCGTTCCTCAAGAGATTCAATATAATTGGCATCCAAGGGATCGACACTAGAAGGCTGACGAGAAATCTACGTGAAACTGGCGCCAAGAAGGGTATAATTTCTACGGAAGACCACGATCCTGACAACCTTCTAAAAAAGGTGAGAAACTATCCAGACATAGAAGGACTGGACCTTGTAAAAGAAGTGACTTGTGATAAGCCTTATGATTGGAGTCAAGGCACATGGCGGTGGAATACCCGCTCTGCGACTTCTCAAAGAAATAAGTTCAAGGTCGCTGCCCTGGATTGCGGCATTAAACAGAATATTTTGAGGCTGCTTGTAGATTCAGGCGCCCATGTGAGGATTTTCCCCGCTTTTTCAACTTCAGAACAAATCCTGGCATACAATCCTGACGGAATCTTTCTATCAAATGGTCCCGGTGACCCCGAAGGGGTCCCTTATGTCGTCGAAACGGTCAGGAACCTCATTGGTAAAAAACCAATATTTGGAATTTGTTTGGGGCATCAGATAATTGGCCTGGCACTGAGAGGCCGGGTCTACAAACTGACCTTCGGACATCATGGAGCCAACCACCCAGTGCGAAGACTGGATACTGGTCAGGTAGAAATAACCTCACAGAATCACAATTTCGCAGTGGATCCAGAGACTGTCGCTTCGGAATGCGTAGTTACACATGTTAACCTGAACGACCAGACTAATGAAGGCATGGTTCACAAAAAATACCCCTTGTTTTCGATCCAGTATCATCCCGAGGCTTCGCCTGGTCCGCATGATTCAAGGTATCTGTTTGAACGTTTCAGGAAAATGATCATGGATTCGTGATCAACATCGCGGTCGCAACCGCAACCAATTAATATCAATAGATGAAACGAGGTTGCGGTTGCAAAATCATCAATTATACATGACTATTTAGCCTGATCTGTAATATCAGGGTATTTCTGCGGGACAGGGTTAAACGGCATATATTTGAATTTGTTCCCGCCGAAATCGACCTTCTTCAAGTCAATCTTTGTAACATCAAGGTTATCGTAAGTTCTTTGATACATTACCCTGTTAGTCAGGTCCTTGAACGTAGCGAATTGGGTAGTCTCCGCTGCTGTTATTTTTCCATCCGCTCCCTTTTCTACAACCAGACCTCTGGAAATATCGAAGAAATTCACCACATGCTGAGCGAGATTTAGGTTTTTGTCGACATTGGGTTGCCGCTCAGCGGATTTTACTACAATCGCGAGCCTCACAAAGCGACTTGGTGGAGTCATATCCCCGGGAACTCCAAACATTCCTACGCCATGACCAGTGGGTACAAGCTTCAGAGAATCCAGCACACCACCTGTTGGGTTTGAGTTGTTCATCCCAATGTATTGGCGTAAATTCGTCATATGCCACGGGAAATTCGGGGCGTTTGTTAATATCCCAATATAGTCGTCGTATATGTGAAGCTGTCCATTCTCAAATTCCAACACAATGGTTTTGCCCGTAGCGTCTGAGACAGCAAGATGCACTGGCGGAACCATGTTCAATTCCTCAACAACAGCTCCGAAAATTACTACGTTTTGAACTTCTGTCCTGACTTCCTCAACAGTGGCAAAATTTCCCAGAATCCATGGTCCCATCAGCGCAAGATTCAGCGACTTAGACTCTTCCCCTGGCTTTACTTCCTGATACCTAGTGTCAGGTTCGAACCAAAGAGCCCCAATGGTAAGGCCGGCTTCATTCATCCCATCAGCTACAGCGCCTTCCGGCCCGGCCCCATAATACCCAACATAACCATATTTGGTTTTCCAGCTTATCCCGGGTTTTCCGTTGGGGGCTTGACTCTGGAAATTCATCTTACGTGGCGCCACTACGATTTGCCACTTCAATGGAACTCCAAACTCCATCGTCCTCCCTACAAGGACTGAACCATCTTTAGCCCCCAAGGTAAACCACATACAACCGTGAGCGACGCCAAATGAGCCCATTAGCGCCACGCCGATTAGACACAGACAAAATAACACAGAGCGCCTCGTCATGATTTGTCCCTCCAAATAGAAAATCCATTTCTTCGAATCGACCATAGTTTAGCTTTTGGCGATCGTTCCAAACAATCAAAAATGCTCTATCGGTGATTGAGGAACTCAGACAGCCTATTACCGGAACTGGCTCATTTTTTCTCGAACGGGAAAATTAACTTCCAGTCCTTCTTCATACTTATTACGAACCAACCCTTGGCCTTCGCTTCATCGTACAACGCCTGGGTAAATGCGCCGACTCTGGTTTCTGGCAAGCCTTCGGCCGGGCCATAGGCGTATTCGCGTTTCGCGTCGTCGTGGAGAACCAGCATCATCAGGGTCCCTTTCCCACTACCCTGTGTGTACTCGAGCATTTGCCGGTCGCCGGTTGAGTTGCCAAATGCCGCCTGTGGGCGACGGCCTGTGAAAAGATAGATATCCTGCGGTTTGCCTGAGAAGTTATCATTCAACAGCAGCTTCGGCGATCGCATCAGGATGCCCTGCCCGTCCCTGGCATAGCCGAACATGGTTTCAACCGCCGAGCCAATCACCTGCTCAAGAGGAACGCCATAAACCTGCTCCGAATAAGCGCGAACAAAATCCTGTCCTGCGCCTGTCACAATGTAGGTTTTGTAGCCATTATCCCGTAGGTAGCGCATTACCTCCAGCATTGGCTCATAAACGAGTTCGGTATATGGGCGTTTCCAGCGAGGATCCTTAGCTCCTGCGATCCATTCCTTAACGGCAGTCTTAAACACGTCAGTCGTCATCCCTGTATGCGTAGCAAAGACGATCTGTTCGAGATCCTTTGTCGTGAGCTTCTCCAGCGCAGCCCTATCGTGCGAGATTAGCGCCTTGAATGGCATTTTTTCTTTCCATTCCGGATGCTTCGACGCACACTCCACGACTTGATCCAATGCGAACATAACCTGTGTGTAAATTGGGTGCTCCACCCACATTGTGCCATCCTGATCAAAAGTCGCAAGGCGGTCTCGTGGCGCGACGTAATCAGGGCTGGACTTGTCAGTGGTGGCTCGCACGAAACGCACGATCGCCTGTTTGGCAGGGCCGTCGTTCCATGAGGGAAGCGGGTCGGTCTGAGCGTAGCATTGAACAACGCATAGAGTAAGTGTGCAAATGGCGGTCCCCAAAAGAGACAGCGGACGGTGGAAAAACCTTTTGAGCGAAGAGGTGTTTCCCGAAAAGTTGTTATCAATGGAATAGGCGGCAAATATACCGCCAAGCGGATGAGGAGTCATTATTAGTCCCCCTACCCATTTGACCTGAGAGATGGCTCCTGCGTATTGAGGTTAAACCTCGCCACGCAGGAATAAAAATGTTTTGGAAACGAGCCTATTTCTTCTTAGCTGGCGGTTGGGACAATTTTTCTGGCTGGGACGATGGTTCCAGAAGCAGAAAGAGACGCCTCAAACCAGGAGGGTTATTAAACTGGTTTACTAACTGACTTGTAGAGCCCGCTGTTGGTATTGTTGGTCGGTTCGGACACGTCAGAAGCTCTCCAAAGAATTGCTCGAAATACGGTTGGGCCAATTCAACTATCCAACCATGGTCTTCTCCCGAGTACCTGCCAGGAGATGTCTTCAAGGCGCCCCGCGTTGGAGCGGCTCCATTGAAGATCGCGTCATACTGTTCGCCCGGGTCCCACCAGAGATTGTAAAGAGCCGGAAAAGCTAGGTTCAGGTCTGGCCCAAGCCACGTGTCCTTGGCTGTAAAAAGAAGTTTGAAGTTGGTTACTCGCAATCCACCAAAAGCCAGATCCGTTATATAGAAAAAATGATCCCTGTTGGATGGCCCTTTACCGAATAGATAGTCAGTGTTTTCAACCCCATCAAAGACAATGTCCTTACCGTTGTTGTCTTTAAAAATGCGAGTCGGGGGTGTCCCACCGGCTAGTTTCACAATAGTAGGCCACCAGTCCATATGACACATGATTTCATTGGCCACCGTTCCGGGCCTAATGTGGCCAGGCCACCACGCCATCGCCGGTACCCGGTATCCACCCTCGTAGGAACTCCCCTTCATTCCCCGGAAAGGTGTATAGCCAGCATCGGGCCACGCGTCTACCCACGCCCCATTGTCTGTTGTCCAAACGACCAGCGTGTTTTCCGAAATTCCCGCGTCTCGCACAGCTTGCATTACCTGTCCGGAATTGTCATCCAGTTCCATCAAGGCGTCCAGATAACGACCACCACCAGGCGATTTTCCTTTGAAACGTGGGGAAGGATTGTTAGGGTTGTGTACCTTCATGAAACAGATGTACATAAAGAACGGTTTGTCGTCCTTGGCGTGCTCCTTTATGTATTTAACCGCATCTTCACGAATGACGTCATCTACAGTAGCAAGGTCCTCATACCCAAACTTTTTCTTGACAATTTTAGGAGGTTCTCCAGCCTGGCCTTCCCATTGGCCAAGGTTAACCTTGTTCCAAGCCTCCATAAATTTTTTGTTGTGTATCGGGAAGTCGGGTTGCAAGGGTAAATAGTCGTATGCATATACACCGGCGTAATATGGCAGCATGTAATGCATCTCGTCGAAACCATGCGCCGTTGGGAAAGTCTCAAGCCGATCACCAAGATGCCATTTGCCCCACATAGCGGTTTGGTACCCGAGTTTTTTGAGAGCCTCTGCTATGGTTGGGTCTTCTTTTTTTATTCCATTGAGATCGCCTGGAGCCAAAACTGTAGACAGAGCAGTCCTTATCGGGATCCTGCCCGTGATGAAAGAAGCTCTACCGGCTGTGCAGCTTGCCTGACCATAATAGTTTGTGAATCGCATACCCTCCGACGCAATTCTGTCCAGGTTGGGCGTCGGGCAACCACGGTTTTCTCCACCACCATAGCATCCTAGATCGCCCCAACCGACATCGTCAGTCATTATCATGATGAAATTTGGCTTTTTTTGCTGGCCCATCACCGGGCTGGAAGATAAAACTACCGACGCTAACGTGACGGCCACTACAATAGCGACAATGAACGTTAAACTGTCTCGCCACCGCATTCTACCTACTCCTTTCCTCAGCCTCTCATTAAGCGAATCTACCTGCTACTTCGTATCATGCGTTAGACCGATACACTAAATTTTTAAATTGCGCTTCTGGATGCCGCATGAAGTCTCAATGCGCCGTCCAGAACGGAATAACGCAAGATTGACGCTGCCTCCGGATGGAGACCCGGAAGTGGGTCAAAGTTAACGGATTAATCGAATTTCTCTGGCCTGTGTCAAAAGCTCCTGCCTGAACTGCGGAGCGGCAAGTTCAATCAAAGCTAGCGCCCTCTGCGAATTCGTTTTGCCCTTAAGATTGGCCATACCATGCTCGGTGACCACGTACATCGGTTCCATCCTGGAATCTGTAACTGGCCCTGTCAGACGGGGAACTATTTTAGACACCTGGTCGTTTCTGGCTGTTGAATAAAAGGCTAGAAATGAAATCCCTCCTTTCGAACGAAACGCTCCACTCATGAAATCCCTCTGGCCTCCGACGCCGCTAAACTCATGGCCGGCAATAGATTCAGAATTGACTTGCCCGAGGAGATCAATTTCTATGATTGAGTTTACAGAAACGACGTTATCATTTTGCTGTATCACGGAAGGATCATTAATGTGAGAAGACGGGTAACTTTCTACCGCTGGATTATCATCGATAAAATCATAAAGTCTTTTCGTGCCCCAACAAAGAGTGAAAACCGTTTTATACCTGTGTAAATTTTTCCTGCTATTGGTTATCGCTCCAGCTTCGTACAAATCAACTATGCTAGTACTCAGCATTTCTGTATGAATCCCCAATTCCCTGTGATTCGTTAAAGATTTGGCTACAGCGTTGGGTATGCCTCCGATCCCAAACTGTAAACAGGCTCCATCAGGAACCATCTCCGTAATTTTGGACCCTATCAACAAATCTTTTTCAGTTAGGGCTCTTTCTTCCAGTTCAATTAGAGGCTTGTGGTTTTCGACAATCCAATCGATTTCGGAAACATGAATAAGATTTTCGCCAAAAACGCGAGGCATGTTTTCATTTACTTCAACCATGGTCATTTTACATTGTCTGGCCAGCGTCGACGAATAGTCACAACTGGTCCCAAGGCTGAAGTAACCGTGCTTATCCATGGGTGATACGGTGATCATAAAGACATCGATATTAATCAACTCCTGGAGAACCCGTGGAAGTTGCCAGAGATAACAGGGCATGAAATCTATTACAGAACTTGTGCCTGCTTCTTGTATAAGCTTTCTGTCCAGATCAGTCATGAAATTGGCGTGAAAGTGTAACCGATCCAGATATTTTGTCTTGAATAGGGGTTTCGCTCCCTCCTTGGCGATCTGATAATAGAGATCGATTTCATCAATATCTTCGGCGTCGGCCCGCTCAGCCAGACTCGCAAGAAGCGCCGGCGGATTTGAGGGCCCAAGACCAAAGGATAAACTGCATTTCCTCGGAATCCTGGCTATAGCTTCCGTAGGTGTGGCAAGCTTCTGCTGATAAAGATCATAAATATTTTTCAATTCTTTTTCTCCTTCAGACACACCGTGGAAAACATCCGGTCAAGTCGATCCAGAATGTTCTGGAATTCCAATGAGCATTTGACCCGATTTGATAGAGTCTTAGTAATAGTAATGAAAGAACTAACTGCCTTTAAATTCCGGAGGTCTTTTTTCAAAGAAAGCTCTAATACCCTCCTGATAATCACGACTATCATAGACCTGACGACGGAGACCCTGTATCCTCTCAAACGTTTCAGGACTCAGATTGTGGGCCGCCGAAAGTAATCTCAGTTCCTCCTTGAGCAGACTGATTACCAAAGGCGAATTCTTCACAATTTGATTAGCTATCTGCATAACAAGATCTTCAAGTTGTTCCACCGGTACTGCGTGGTTTACAACGCCAGCTTCCACCAGTCGATTTACTGGAAATGGTTGCGCGGTAAACAGCATTTCCTTACAGAGTGGGACTCCCCCAGTTATCATGAAATTCTGGACCCCTGAAATATTGTAGGGAACACCAAGTTTTGCAGGAGTTATAGCAAAATGACTATCCTCAGACGCCAGAATCATGTCGCAACTCATAACCAGTTCGCATGCCCCTCCCCATACACTACCTTCAACCATGGCAATTACCGGCGCAGGGAAATGTTCAATGGTCCTTACAGCCAATCTCAGAGGATCATTGTATGTCAAAGGGTCTCTGCCGTTGGTAGGCAATTCTGCAACATCATGACCCGCTGAAAACACCTTTGAACCCGCCGGCGCTCTTATGATTACAACTCTGGCATTCTCCTCTATCATTTCCTCGAGGCAGACACACAGGTCATTAATCAGCGATGTACTAAGAGCGTTTAGTTTCCTGGGATTATTGAGAGTAATGATGCCGATGCCATTTGAAATGTCCTTGTTTACCAATCCCATGAAAAGCCCCCTTGTAGCATCAATACATTGCGGATCAGACAGTCGAACCTATTTGAAAATGAGCTAGGAAACAGCTCCCTTGGCAACAGAAGCATGTTCAACACATTTTGACAGACGAAGAATATCTTGAATAACCCCATGGTCAATTACTTTCCAACTGGACGTCTGAGCTTCTCCAGACGATTTTTCATAATGGCTTTGTAATAGTCAGGAACACTCCCGGTAATTATGCCTTTGCTGAACAACTTCTCGGCAGCGATATTTTTTCCCTGTTTCTCGTATAGATTACCGAGAAGAATATAGGCATCCGCATAATCCGGATACCTCGAAATGATGCATTCAAGTCCACTGATCGCCTCGGCCACGTCACCCCTGTTCATCTGGTAAAAGGCCAGCGTATATAAGTACTTAGGCTCGTTAGGCCGCAACTCGACAGCTTTTTGTAAAAAAGCCACAGCTTCATTGATATTGTTTTTCGAGATTATGACACCAAGGTTATAGGCTGCCTGCGCCATTTGTGGATCACCTTTCAAGGCAGCTTTGAGGAATTCTTCAGCGGCTCTCGGATCATTCGCCTCGGCCTTGAGCAGACCCATGTTAAAATTTGCCGCAGCATTATCGGGGGCTATTTTCAACGCATTCTCCAACGCATTCTCGGCCTTTAGGTTTTCCCCCATGCGGGCATACGCCATTGCTTCGTTGACCATGGCCAGCACACCTCGGGGCTCCATCTTGAGCGCTGTCTCATACGAATCAACCGCCTGTTTGAAATCCCCTCGATCCAGATAATAGTTGCCCAGATTGTAATGGGAATCCCACTGGTCCGGGCGTGACAGGATCGAAGCCAGGTACTCACCGTTTGCAGCCTCGACTTTTTTCTTGTCCGCATCCGTTAGCGGGAGGTTCGGGTAAGCGGCAAGCGCCGCTGCAGCTCGAACGCGAACAAGGCGGTAGTCATCGCTTGCAGCCTCAACGAGCGCTAAAACAGATTCTTCGGTCGGGACGTTTTGCAGGGCTGTGGCAGCCGCAGAGCGTATAAGCGGCGAGGGGTCCTTGATCGCCTTGAGCAGAGCAGGTACCACCAGCGGGTCCCCTGAAGCAGGAACAAGGCGGAGAAGCGATGTCGCAAAGACCTCATCCCGATCTTTACTGGTAATATATTCAAGCGTTTCCCGCAGATTGCGCCAGTTATGATTTCGAGCCGCATCGACAAGAGACGCTCTCTTTAACAATGGCTTCTGATAATCACGGTCTCGCCATTCTCGGACGTAATGGTCAGCCCACGCGGCGTCCTTATTGGGGTGACAGAGGTTGCAGGCATTAGGCGATTTGTAAGCCATGGTTGCGGCAGGGACAGGCGGGAGCATTGAATGGTCGGTCCTGCGCATCCGGGCGAATTCCGTGGTGGGCATATGGCAGGAGATGCACGCGTTCCCAGGCCTGTCAGCCTTGTGGCGCGTGTGCTCCGTTGGATTGCTAACCCTGTCTTTGTGGCACGGCATGCACGCCTGATTGGCCTTTTCGTCGTCCTTGAACTTGTACCGACCGCTCGATGTATGGCAATGCAGACAGTCCAGCCTGCCTGATTTCACACAGGGGCTCATGAGCCAGGAAGTGTAAGTGTAGTTTTCTCCGAGATCCCTGCCATCAGGGTAATAATCATGGTTTTCCAGAGTTACCAGACCAAAATGGTCGAAGAACCTGTCCCCGGGTAGGAAGGTGTTCGTGAGCACTACCGCCTTTGCATGACAACTGGAGCATGTCACGTTGTTCTGTTCGTGAGTAAAATCTCTACCACCTCGTATGATTTTCAGGTCCTTTGGAACGGTCCCTTTCGGAGCAGACTCGCAGACGCTGACGTGTTCATCCGCAGGGCCATGACAGGTCTCGCAGTTTATGCCGGATTCCTTCCATACCGTGTGATAAGTATCAGATTTCAGATCATAGTTCGTAGAAACCTGGCTCACGTGGCATCCATAACAGGCTGTGTTGAAGGTGTACTGCCAGTCCTTCCAGTGTATCGGTTCATCGGTAAGACCCGGAAAGTGTCGTACCCCGCTCGCAGCCATGTCGAACCATTCCTTCCTGTTCACGTCGTATGCTAAGGGAAGGGTTTGGAGTCGCCCGCGATCGAGTGTGGTGAGAAAGTAATACACATTCTTGCCCCCCATCACGTGGTCGATGCGGTACTTCTTTTCACCCTCGGGGCCTCGTTCAATGACCCACCCAGTGTCGCCTGCGACGTCAGCACGGTACCGGGAGTCCCCAATAACGATCCCCTCAGTCTGGAGGGAGAGTTTGTCGCTCGCCAGTTCAGCGGTATACGGCTCCATTGCTAGCCCGTGATGCGACGGCGCCCATAACATATAAAATTTCTCGTGGCATTTCCGGCAACTAGTTGACCCTGTGTATCGATCTTGCGCGCCACCCACGTCATGGGAAAAACCTGCCGCAATTGCTGGAATGTGGTCCATGGATGCCAAAGAGCCCAACGTAATTAAGAAGACCCCAAAAATTGTTATAGCGATCCTGTTTTTTTTCATGGGCCCTCTAGGTTCGCGGGGAAACAAAGATATCAATATAATCTGCCGGTTAGATTTGGAACACACGAAAAATGAGAATTTGAGAATGACCTATTTTTGACGAGACAAATTCTAGAACGTTTTGGAAGCCCAGCGATAAATTTTTTCGGCAGCTTTAAAATGATGCGGGGTATTTAAAACTACTACTACATGCTCTTTCTCGTTGTCTTTGAAAAAGGCGACAATACATTTACCAGCCATATTGGTGAAACCAGTTTTGGCTCCGGCTACCGGCAGGTTGGTCCTCAACAGCTTGTCGTTGGAAACAAGGTGATATTCATGAGGCTTAGGGTTGAGGGATTTCATCACGTAGGTTTTGGTACTGGAGATTTCCGCAATTAATGGATAGCTAAAGGCGCGTTCAGCTAATGCGGCCACATCCTCGGCAGTAGCTATATTGGGCTTCTTTCCCAACAATTCCCTGCCGTCTTTCCTCCCAAGGACAAACTTGTAGTCTAAACCGCTTGGAGTGTAAATTTTGACCTGACTCAACCCGAGTTTTTGAGCTTTTTGGATTCATCGCCT
>JAMCYH010000333.1 GCA_023474025.1 Deltaproteobacteria bacterium | reverse complement strand
AAGAACCGCTCTTTGCCGCTAGATACGGAACCGAAGCCGCTTCTCGCATTTTCTCGGTATTGAATTTGATTCCATTTATTAAGCCAGTCATTACTTTAAGACTATTCGAGACGGTGTCTATAGCGTCAAAGAGCGGTTCTTTATCCTCCTGAAGGTCCTTGTTGTATGTCAATGGGAGGCCCTTTAATACTGTAAGAAGCGTAATCAGGTCTCCATATACTCTTCCCGTTTTGGCTCTAATCAATTCACAGGCGTCGGGGTTCTTTTTCTGCGGCATAATGCTCGAACCAGAACAGAATGCGTCCGGTAACTCCAGGAAAGAAAACTCCGATGACGACCAGATAATTAGTTCTTCTGACAGTCTGGACAGGTGGGTCATTACCAGTGAACAATCGAAAATAAACTCGACAGCGAAATCTCTATCCGAGACGGCATCCATCGAATTTGAACTGATTCGTGAAAAATTTAGACAATCGGCTACGAATTTGCGGTTAATGTCAAACGTCGTCCCTGCAAGGGCGGCCGATCCTAGTGGCATTTCATCAATTCGTTTTTCCGAATCAGAGAAGCGTTCCCAGTCACGTCTAAACATTTGAAAATATGCCATAAGATGGTGGGAGAGCCTCACCGGTTGGGCCCTTTGCAAATGAGTATAACCCGGAAGAATAAGTTCGATGTTATTTCTGGCGGTTTCGAGTAAAGCCACGTTCAAATCCAGCAGAGCGGCTTTGACAAGACCGGTTTGATTCCTCAAAAACAATCTCAAATCAAGCGCAATCTGGTCATTCCTGCTCCTGGCCGTATGAAGCTTGCCTGCCAAATCACCGATTTTCTTCCTGAGAGCGTCTTCTATATTTATGTGGACATCTTCCAGGTCTTCCCGAAATTCAAATTGACCATTTTCAAAATCATTCAGTACCTGTTTAAGACCCTCCTCGATTTTGAGGGCGTCTTCCGCTGGTATGATATGCTGAGAGCCCAGCATTCGGACATGAGCTATGCTGCCGTCTATGTCTTCACGAAAAAGACGGCGATCAAATGAAATTGAAGCGTTAAATTTAGCAAAAAGAGGATCCATCCCGTCAGCGAATCGACCCTTCCTGACACCAGATGACCCGCTTGAATTACTCCTAACTTTTGAGTTCTTTTCAAGAGCCATGTCTCTTATGAATTCCCGCTTAAACTAATTTTTAGGACCTTTTCCCATTAATGAGCCAATACGTAGCCTCAACGCATTGAGGCGAATGAATCCTTCAGCGTCTGATTGGGAATAGACCTCGTCCTGTTCAAATGTGGCAAATCTCTGATCATAGAGAGAATTGTCCGATCTCCTACCCGTTACTGTAATACTTCCTTTGTATACGCGAAGTCTCACTTCGCCTGAGACTACTGAGGCTGCTTCGTCTATAGCCGTCTGGAGCATTCGCCTTTCGGGTGAAAACCAATAGCCGTTGTAGACGAGGCCTGCATAACGCGGGACCCATTCGTCCTTGATTCTGGTCACCTCGCGATCAAGGGTTATAGACTCCATAGCTCTTCTAGCGACATTTATGATCGTGCCGCCCGGTGTTTCGTAAACACCACGGCTTTTCATCCCCACATAACGATTTTCAACCATGTCCACTCGGCCCACGCCGTGCCTGCCCCCCAATTTGTTGAGATGATCCAACAGATTTGCTGGCGTCATTTTAGTACCGTTTACGGCCACCGGATCACCAGCTTCAAAAATGATCGTAATTTCTTCAGCTTTGTCAGGGGCTTTCCTCGGATCAGTGGTGAGTATAAACATGTCTGACGGAGGTTCTGCCCACGGATCTTCAAGTATCCCTCCTTCAAAACTCAGATGCAGTAAATTTCTGTCCATGCTGTATGGCTTTTCTGCTGTAGATGTCACCGGGATGTTATGTTTTTGGGCATAGGCGATTAGTTCGGACCTCGATTTGAATGACCATGTCCGCCATGGAGCAATTACCTTAATTTCGGGATTTATTGAATAATATGTCAACTCGAACCGAACCTGATCATTTCCTTTCCCAGTAGCCCCATGGCTTACAGCATCAGCGTTCTCTTTTTCCACTATATCCATTTGAGCTTTAGCTATACAGGGTCTCGCTATTGAAGTCCCCAAGAGATATGATCCTTCATAGATCGCGTTTGCGCGAAACATTGGGAATACGAAGTTTTTTACAAAATCCTCCCTGAGATCAACCACATATAGCGATTCAGCGCCGGAAGCCTCAGCTTTGTCATCAAGAGAATCAAGTTCTTCACCCTGGCCAAGATCAGCAGCGAAAGCTACCACTGGACATTCATAGGTTTCGACAAGCCACCGAAGGATAACCGAAGTGTCAAGGCCACCGGAATAAGCCAATACGATCTTCTTTATGTCTTTATGTTTCAATGTTCCTCCAACTGTTCGCTCAAACCACCTCATTTACAGGCCGATCAAGTCCTCCAGCAAGGCTTTCTGTACATGAAGCCTGTTTTCAGCCTGGTTCCAGATTAAGGAATTTCGAGATTCCATTACATCAGCAGTAATTTCTTCACCTCGGTGCGCAGGAAGGCAATGAAGGACATATACCGGATCCCCGGCATATTCCAGGGTCTTTTGGTTTACCTGAAATCCATGAAAGGCCTTTCGCCTGGTCGAAGCTTCCTTTTCCTGACCCATGGAAGCCCAGACATCCGTGGATATCACGTTTGCCCCTTTAGCCGCTTCAATTGGATCACGGGTGAGTTTGATGTTATCACAACCAAAGTCAACTGCCGGATCATAACCTTCCGGACAAGCCAGAACGAACGGGAAACCGAGTTTACAGGCCGCATATATCCAAGAATTGGCCACGTTGTTTCCGTCACCGATCCAGGCCGCTTTCATAGTCAGGATATCCACCCCGGCTTCCTGCAAAGTCATCAGGTCACCCAAAATTTGACATGGGTGCGATCGATCAGTGAGAGCATTTATTACAGGAATAGTAGACCAGCGTGCGAATTCCTCAACGACATCCTGACCAAAGGTCCTGATTACAATAGCGTCCAGGTATCTCGAAAGAACACGAGCGGTGTCTTTAATTGGCTCCCCACGACCGAGCTGTATGTCTCTGGGGTTTAGAAATATAGGATGCCCACCTAACTGGTATACACCAACATCGAAAGACACTCGCGTCCTAGTTGACGGTTTCTCGAAAAGTAAGCCTACACTTTTTCCACTGAGTGGCAAATCCGGGCCATGCCCAGGCTCTCCTCTCTTGATAGCTGCGGCTCGACTTAGCAAACTAAAAATCTGTTCCTTGGAACATTCGGCGAGACTTAAAAAATGACGAAGCTTTTTCATGGCGCTAATCCGTGATTTTGGCTAGTGACGCGTCCAGAATGATTATCATCTCATCGATCTCGGCCCCAGTGACTATTAGAGGTGGCAGGAACCGGATGACCTTTTCGGAAGTGCAATTTATCAATATACCAGCATCCCTCATAATATTCACAAGATCAGCGCCAGCTACCTTCAAGTCTATAGCCTGCATTAATCCAAGTCCCCGAACTTCCTTAACCACACTGTGCTTGACAGCGACGTCTTCAAGTCTAGACCTTAGATATCCCCCCATGATACGAACTCGATCAAGAAAGCCATTAGACAAGATTTCGTTGAGAACAGCCACGCCGGCGGCGGATGATAACGGATTGCCACCGAATGTCGAGGCATGGCTCCCAGGTTTGAAAGCCTCCGCAACGTGGTTAGTAGCCACCAATGCGCCTATCGGGACGCCTCCGGCAAGACCCTTGGCCAACGTCATGATATCAGGTTCAACACCAAAATTCTCATAAGCGAATAGCTTACCGGTTCTTCCCATGCCAGTTTGCACTTCATCAAAGATTAGCAGTATTCCCTTATCATCACATAGTTTCCTGACTTTGGACAAATAGTCAGCCGGTGGGATGCGGACTCCTCCCTCGCCCTGAATAGGCTCTATCATTATTGCCGCTGTTTTTTGAGTAATGGCCCTCTCGAGAGCTTGATAATCACCGAACTGAACATGGGAAAAGCCCGGGGTTTCCGGTTCAAAACCCAGGCGGTATTTCGTTTGGCCCGTAGCTGCAAGTGTGGCTAACGTTCGACCATGGAAAGAATTCTCCATAGTTATTACATGGTATCTGTCAGTATCGCCTTTTTCGCTGAAAAACTTGCGAGCCAATTTTATCGCGCCTTCATTCGCCTCAGCTCCCGAATTGCAAAAAAAGGCCTTGTCAGCAAACGAGTTTTCTGTGAGGAGTTTCGCCAGCTCAATCTGTGGTTCGATGTGAAAAATGTTTGAAACGTGTATGAGTTTGCCAGCTTGCTTACATATGGCTTCTACAAGGGCAGGATGCGCATGCCCGAGTGGGCACGCCGCGATGCCTCCTATAAAATCCAGATACTCCTTTCCATCACTATCCTTGACACGTAATCCATTGCCTTCGACGAGCATGATTGGAGATCGACCATACGTATTGAAAACATATTCCTGGTTAGCCGAAATAAAATCAAAAGATTGCATAGCCATTTTTGTATCTCGCAGTTTGATGATTTAGTGAAATTCAAAAGTTAATATAAGGTATGAAACCGTTTCAAATTTACCATCTTTCGAAGCCCGGAGCCTTTGACGCCTAAAACTAGAGCCCCGGCGCTTTATCTCGCACAATTTCGGTTCCAATACCCTCATCCGTCAGAATTTCCAATAAGAGAGCATGGGGAACTCTACCGTCAATTATATGGGCTTTAGGCACCCCGCCTCTAATGGCTGCCAGGCAACACTTGATCTTCGGTATCATTCCGCCGGAAATTGCCTCAACCTTTATCATTTTTTCTGCCTGTTCCTCAGAAACGCTAGAGATCAAATTTTTCTCGTGGTCTAGAACCCCAGGGACATCAGTCAAAAGTAACAATTTCTCAGCTTTCAAGGCTGCGGCCATGGCTCCTGCGGCAGTGTCAGCGTTTATGTTGTATGGTTTTTCCTTAGGACCAGCGCCCACCGGAGCGACAACCGGAATGAATCCACGATCCTCAAGAGAGGATATTAACTCCGGATTAATTTTCTCGACCTCACCTACCAGTCCCAGGTCTTCGTCAATGCCGGCAAGTTTCGCTGGCATAGCCTTCTTTGCCCTAATGAGTCGTCCATCACGGCCCGATATACCAACTGCCTTTCCGCCATAGGAATTAATGAGAGAAACCACGTCCTTGTTGACCTTGGCTACAAGGACCATTTCAACCACGTCCATTGTCTCTTCGTCAGTTACCCGGAGACCTTTTACAAATCGGCTCTCCTTCCCAAGCTTCTTAAGTAACTCACCAATTTGTGGCCCACCCCCATGAACTATTATCGGCTTCACGCCGATAAAACTCAAAAGCGCAACATCCTGAGCGAAATCTCTTTTGAGAGAATCATTCGTCATTGCGCTACCGCCGTATTTTATAAGGATACGTTTCCCGCGGAACGTCCTGATATACGGAAGCGCCTCGGCAAGTATCCCTGCCCGTAAAGCCGGTGATATAAATTGGGCCTCATTATGGCTAATCATATGGTCGCTCGCAAAAATTCAATTCAAAATTTACTTGGCGTCTGGTTTTAGAGACATTAGCCCTAATTTTCATAAAACCGCGCGAAAATTTTTATTTTAACACGATCTTTTGCAATTTAATAACGAAAAATATGTGTCTTCATGCATCCTTGACCGCGTCAATTATCATTTGATGTCCAAAGCTGCTAAATTTTATTGTTTCATCAATTATTTTTCGCAGGGGTGTCAGTGGGTGGAATCTAACATTTATATCCCTTTCGGGGTGATAAAGCTTTCTCCTAAGGTTAAATGATCTTGTTCTGACGCATAGTCTCCTGAATCCTACCGACAGCAAAAGCTTTCTAATCGTTACTGAATCAAACAAAATGATGTGGTCCGCGCCATTAAGGTAAACCCAATCCGGACCATTAATTACCCTGGAAAGAGAATTGAAGTTTGTAGTTGATAAACGAAGTAAACCGCCGGGCCTGAGAGCTTTGAAAACGTTCTCCATCATTCTTTTAGGCGATTCCAAATGTTCTATCACGTCCCATATTCTTATAGCGTCGAATGATCCTGAATCAGTTTGATAATCTTCTGCGCTACACGTGATTATATTTTTGATCCCTTTCTTTTTGAGACTTTCTATTGCGTCTGCGTTAATTTCCACGGCCCATGCGTCCCAACCCATAAGTTTTGCCATACTAAGAAACCATCCTTTGCCAGGACCTATTTCCAGCAATCTGTTCAATTCTCTATAGCCATCAAATTTGGATAACTCTTTGCAAATTCTCCAAATCTGCGCGTTCGAAAGACGTTCCTCACCCATTGACCCTGTTCCTGAAAAAGTTTGAAAATCCGTGTGAAATTTCAGCCTTGGGTTAACGTAGACCAGTTCACAACCGAGGCAACGTACATGTCTGAAACCCTCCTTTTCGAACAGGATTTTATAATCGGAACTCCCACACAGGGGGCACGGCGTTTGTATGATTTCCAATGGAAGTTGGTTTTTCTCTAATGAACTTAAGTGGCGCATACCGAAAACCTAAGCATATCTAAACTTGTTCAATTAACATATTGTAGTTCAATTAGTTTATCAATGCATTCCGTCTAACTCAAATCGGATCGTCTTGATTAGTTTAATGAATCGTGATTAGCGTTTGCCAACTATAGATTATTGGTTCACAGGAGATTAGATTTGGAACTTAAAGCAATTGCTGACTTTCTGTTCGAGGTTGGGATGCTCAAACGTACGCCTCGATCAGGTTTTCAATTTCTCGGAACAGGAAAAGAGACAGTCGCCGAACACAGTCTTCGTTGCGCGGTTATAGGCTACACGCTTTCCAAAATGTCAGGGACAAGTGACACATCGAAAATCGTATTGATGTGTCTTTTTCATGACCTTGTTGAGGCGAGAACCGGGGACCTTAACTACGTAAACAAGCGATATGTGACTACAGACGAAGCTTCCGCATTGAGAGACATGACGTCTGATTTATTTTTCGGACATGAAATCAGAGAATTAACTGAAGAATTTAATGCAAAGATTACGTTTGAATCTTTACTGGCAAACGACGCAGATCAGATCGAAATGATCCTCCAACTCAAAGAGCTTGGCGACCTCGGCAATCCCTACTCCGGAGAATGGATTCTAACCGTTACCAAGAGGCTACGCACTGAAGAGGGCGAGCAGCTCTGTCGCAGTGTCATGAACACCGACTTTTCTGCATGGTGGTTTAAAGATACGGAAGACCAACGCCGACGAAATGCTTTCAAACCAGAGTCGAGCGATAAATAGTCGGCTGGAGTTTAATTTTTTATCACAACCACATAAAGTCTGACCAAAGCTTCCAAGGTGGTGAAAAGGTGAACAGTCAAATAACTGGGATACTGGTTTTAGCGTCAAGAGCAAGAATACTTTTGTTTCTTATCTTTTTATCGCTTGCTTGCACCGGGACTTTGTGTTGGGGCCAGGAGTTGAAGATAGCTCCGGATAACTGGCCCGTAACTGAGGCCCATGCCGCAGGGGCTTCGGAGGCTTTGAAACAGTTTTCGAATTCATCCAGTCGTGCGCTCGGCAAAAAAAATGAACCGAAAAACAAATACCAATGGCTTTTTCAGGAACCTGAGTCAGAACAACCCCAACCAGAGGGTAGTAGTTTGAAGCTTTTGGAAAAGTTTGATGAGGAAGTTAGGGAAGCTAGGAGATTATATCTTACAGGAGAAACTGAGAATGCAATATTAAAATATAGAAACGCAATAGATCAGTATGAGTTTATTCTTGATGACACCCCTGCAGCCAATCCTGTGCTAAGTGATCTTGAACAGAGGTTTTCGGTATTTGAAGAAATCGCCACCAAAATTCTAGGATCAATCAGTTCTGACATCAGACCACAAGAGACTCCCAGGATATTCCATTTGATGGAAAAGAGGCGACTCGCTCGAAGGAACCTGGCAATTAAAAAGGCTGGGCTAATTGAACCTCACGACGTTCCTCCAATGTTACTGAAACAGGAAGACAATATCTTAAATCAGCTTCTTGAACTAAAGAGCCAAAAAGATAAGAATTCCCCACCGGTCAGTGAAGATTATCTTCGAAATTCGTTGGTAGATTTAAGACAGAAAATTCAACAAACGGCGCCGACGTGGAATCTCCTTCGGAAAGGGCTGCCTGTTACACTGGCCGAAATTCAGACTGAGACATTAAAGCCTCACGAATTATTAATGGATTTTAACCTGTTGTCAGACCGGATGGTCGTAGGCCTAATAACAAAAGAGAAAGCGTTTTACGTACAAGCGCCTGTCCACAAGTCCGAAATTGATAAAGCCATTGTGAATCTTCAGGATAAACTGAGAGAATATTCCACAGGTGATCAATCTACCTTCATGGGACATGCGTGGAAAGAGCCTTGTCGTCGTGTTTTCAGACACCTGATTGGTAAGCTTCCCCGCCTTCCGAGAGAAAAAACGACTTTATTGATAATTCCCGATAGGGCTCTCTGGTATACGCCTTTCTCGTTGATGCTGGATTCTGAGGACCATCCATTTGGTCAGGGCAGGCTTATAAGTATGATCCCGTCAGCGGACATACTCAGGGCAACGAGGATAAAGGATAACAAACAGAAGCTGAAAGAAAAAAATGATCTGCTGATCTTTGAGTCGATCCCTTGGGTATCTGAAGAGAGTCTTCGAGAAGCATCCGGAGGGGATAAGTCTGGCAAGAAGGGATCAACAAAACTCACTGAAGGTCAAAAGATCCAGAAACTGATTTTGTCGAATAGCGTATATCCCAAACCATCTGATATAGTTGTTAATGTACAAAAACTATTTAACAATTTTTCAGTATTCGTAGGACCCACAGCAACCATCAGCCGATTTACAGAGGTCATACCGCGTTCAGAAAAAGTAGCCATCCTGGCGGTTCCTTTAGGAGTTCAAGATTCCGTCTCTGTTGAGAGTCAACCGTGTTTTTATTTTTCACCGAACAAAACTGGTGAAAGACGTTTCCCAATTAAGAACCTCTTTTCTATTCCAATGTCATCAGCACTCACCGTCTTACCTATCTCGTGGTTTGAAATCCGGGATCCTGAAAATTCCTGTGGCGAAGGTCCGTTGTTGATGGAGCTGGCTTTAATCTATTCGGGCTCTCGTCTCACACTTATAAATTATTCAGACCCTAATTGGGGTTCTGAACAGCCCTTTCTTACAAATGTTTTAAAAAAAATCGCATCGAAAGAGTCGCCCGCCCAAGCTTTGGCTGATGCCCCTCGAGAGTTGCCTAATGGTATGGATTCATCTTTCGATGGCAAGCCACCATCCTGGTCTGGATGGCTACTCCTTGGCGACCCAAACAAATAGCGTTTGGGACATTACAAAAGGTTCGGCTGGTTAGGACGCGGTTAACGCGCCTAGAACGTATGCTGCCAACTGTATTATATGGCTGGGAGTCGGCTCTCTTAGCCGGCCAACTTTCGGGAAAGCCTCGATATAGTTCTGGATGCGGTGTTCTTGTGGAAAATCCCTTTGGTGACACCTTTACTCAACAAGGCTACGGTTGCGTTCAAAAGACTGCCGGCCTCAGGAGTTTTTTCTTCAGCCGCCTTTAGGTATTTTTTCACGGATGTTTTAACTTTAGACTTGTATGACATGTTTCTAAGGCGTTTTTTTTCGTTCTGTCGCATTCTTTTCAAGGCTGATGGATGATTAGCCATTAATCGCTCCTTCTATGTTTTGCTCTTCTGGTAAGGTTTGCGCAATTGGTTACGGGGGTTTGGCAAACCGAAACATGGCGGTCAAGAGCTTCCCGCCGTTAACAATGGAATTTTTCTATATCTCAAAAAATTGTATATAATGTCAATAGTTTTTCGCGACCCCACTAAACACTCCCTTCCATTCCTCGTCAAAAAAAGCTAATTTAGTCCCCGGAAAATCGGTTACGTTCGGGGTCCCAACGTCGAGATATCCGGGGTATCAGTTTTTGAGTTGGATCGTTCGAAAACAGATTATACTCAAAGGAATTTTACAGGGTATCGGCTTTAGGCCAACTGTTTATAGACTAGCCATGAGACATGCCCTGTCGGGCTGGGTTATAAATACCACTGAGGCTGTTCGTATTGAAATCGAGGGCCCCTCTAGCCGATGCGACTGTTTCATTGATGAGCTTTCCGGAGCGACACCAAAATCTGGTCATATAGATACAATTGAAATCGTTGAAAAACCTCCTTTGGGTGAAAACTCTTTTCATATCCGTACCAGTCAGGAAACACAAAGGGACATTACCCCTATACCTCCAGACGTGGCTATCTGCCCCGAATGTTCATCAGAGCTTTTCGATCCAAAAAACAGAAGGTATCTGTTCCCATTTACAACTTGCACTCTATGCGGTCCTCGCTTCACTGTAGTCCGTTCATTCCCGTATGATAGGGAGAGGACCAGCATGGCCGACTTTGTAATGTGTGACGATTGTCTGGCTGAATATACCAACCCGGCAGACCGCCGATTTCACTCACAAACTAACTCTTGCTCCAAATGTGGCCCAACGCTTTCATTGGTTAACTATAGCGGTGCGTTAATTAAAGGCGACCCAATCATAGGATGCATAAAACTACTCAAAGAAGGAAAGATAGTCGCAATTAAAGGGATAGGGGGATTTCACCTTGCGGTAGACGCGTTGAACAATGAAGCTGTCAAAAGACTGCGCGATCTAAAGAGTAGACCTGAGAAGCCATTTGCAGTCATGAGCCGGGATATTACCCAAGCTAGAAAATTCTGTGAAATTGATGAGATTGAAGCAAAAATCCTCGAATCCGCCACAGCTCCAATCGTCCTTCTCAAAGCCTGTGGAGAGAAACTGGCCCCTAGCGTCGCTTCTCACGTGGGAACACTTGGAATAATGTTACCCTATGCCCCAGTCCATCATCTCCTGTTCAGACACCCTTGTTTTGATTCCGGTACATCTCTTTCCAATCTGGTCATGACATCAGGAAATCTATCCGATGAACCGATCGCCGCTGAAAATGAGGAAGCCATTGAACGGCTCAATTCAATTGCTGACGCCTTTCTAATTCATAATCGACAAATTGTTCTGAGTGCCGACGACTCAATTGTTCGGGTGATTGGGAAAAAGCCGACGGTTTTCCGACGATCGCGCGGTTATGTTCCCCTGAGTTTTCGATCTGATGAAGCATCGTATTCAGAAAATTCAACGCTTAACGTCACACAAAAGATGCCGACCGTACTCGGAGTGGGCGCTGATTTAAAAAATGCCCCAGCTATTCTCGATGGATCATCACTAACAGTGGGGCCTCATGTAGGTGATCTTGAATCACCTGAAGCTCAGGATTATTTCGTTCGTTCGGTTGAAACCTTTACCAATTATCTCGAAGTTGATCCTACTGTGATAGCCTATGACCCACATCCAGCTTATTTTAGTTCCCAGTTGGCCCATAAGGATAAAAAATTTCTTGTTCCCGTTTATCACCACCATGCTCACGCAACAAGCTTGATTTTCGAGAGCAAAATCAAGCATCCTTGTACTTTTGTGGTTTTTGACGGGACCGGTTATGGTGATGATGGAACAATTTGGGGTGGAGAGTTCCTATTTGCTAACAGATTTGAATTCGAAAGATTGGCTAGATTGAGGCCGTTCCCTTTAATAGGGGCCGAGACTGCCATTAGGGAGCCTTTGAGGATAGCTGCCGCATTACTGGCGATTTCCAATGGTGGTTCGTTCCCCGATGTGGCGCTCCCTATTTTCGGTTCATCAGCCAATAGAATTGATCTATGGATAGAGGCTTGGAATAGTGGAATCAACGCGCCTCTAACTTCATCGGCAGGCAGATTGTTTGACGGAGCCTCAGCCATCGCTGGATTCCGGCAATCAATAACTTTTGAAGGGCAGGCTGCAATGTGGCTTGAATCAATCGCGGACGAATTTGAAGAAAGTTCGTACCCGGTTGATTTCAATTATAGTCAAGGCGTTTTGGAGCCCGATGTAGCTGCATTATTGTTTGCTATGACCATGGACGCTCTGACCGGGACTACACCAGAAAAACTCGCCGCCCGTTTTCACAACACAATTGCCGACTTGATTGTTTTGACCGTTCAGAAATTGGCTAACTTAAAATCCTCCGGAACGGTCGGGCTAACTGGCGGTTGTTTCCAGAACAAGAGACTGGTCGAAAGCGCCGTAAAGAGACTTGAACAGGCAAACTTCAGGGTTTTGACTCATGGGGATGTGCCGGTGAACGATGGTGGCATAGCTGTTGGTCAGGTTATAGTAGGCCGGGAAATTTGGCTGAGGTCAAATCGAACACTGAATAACTTGGATGAGAATTAATGAAAAAACGTGATATCTTCATTTAATAAACAGGAGATAAGTCAAAGGACGCATAGATGTGTTTAGCAGTTCCGATGAAACTTGTAGAATTTACCGGGGATGGTGTAGGAAAAGTGGACGCGGGTGGAGTGAAGGCGGACGTAAGTCTTGTCATGGCTCCGGAAGCCAAAATTGGTGATTACTTAATTATCCATGCAGGATTTGCCATTGAGGTCCTCGACTACGAAGAGGCAATGACAAGGTTGGATTTGTTTAGAGAACTTGCAGAAGCCACGGCAAATGAGGCAATAGATTGAAAATTGATATCGAACAAAAGGCAGCCCGAAAATTAGCCTCAGATATAAATTCCATGCTTTCAAAACACACAAGGCCCGTCAAATTTATGGAAGTTTGTGGCACGCATACGATGGCGATTCATTCTTCCGGAATAAAGAGCCTCTTTACCAGAAAATTGTTGTTGGTTTCAGGGCCTGGATGCCCTGTTTGCGTGACTGAGAAATTGTTCATTGATCAGGCGATTTTTCTGGGTAGGGAATATGGGGCGTGTCTGGTGACTTTCGGTGATTTGATTAGAGTTCCGGGATCTGAAGGATCACTCGCTGATTTGAGATCAAAAGGTGGATTGGTTAAAGTAGTTTATTCGCCAATGGACGCAGTTAAAATAGCGATCGACATGGAGCCCAAGCCGGTAATTTTTCTTGGAGTAGGTTTCGAGACTACCATACCTACAGTAGCCGCAACGTTAAAAGCAGCCAGGTCGAGGAACATAAGGAATCTCTTCGTTTTGCCTGCCTTTAAAACCATCCATAGGCCTTTGAAGATTTTGGCCTCCCAAGAAGAACTCACAGGGTTCCTGTTACCTGGTCATGTCTCCGCTATCATAGGATCGAATTCTTATGATTATCTGGCGCGTGATTACCATAAGCCCGGAGTTGTAACGGGCTTCGACGCATTGGATATACTGCTGGCCATCCGTAGCCTTGTGGATATGGCCATTAATAATGAAGCTCGAATTGAAAACAACTATAAAACGGTCGTCAAGACTAATGGAAATGCCTTTGCTATGGCTTTGATAGACGAGGTTTTTGAACCGGCGAAAGCTTCTTGGCGTGGACTGGGGACAATTCCTGAAAGTGGTCTCGCTTTGAAAGCGCCATATGACATATTTGACGCTTATAGACAATTTGAGATCCAAGTTGCGCCAACGGCGGATGATGCTCGTTGCAAATGCGCCCGTATATTGACGGGAGAGCTTACTCCAAACCAATGCGGTCTGTTCGGGACGGAGTGTATGCCCGAAACACCCGTGGGGCCGTGCATGGTTTCGTCTGAGGGAACTTGCGCAGCTTATTACAAATATGGAGGAAGTTTTTTTGAATCTTAAGTCTAAGGTCAACGCCATTTCGCTGGCGCATGGGGGTGGTGGTAAGATCAGTGGACAACTTATTCGCGATTTGATCCTTCCAAAACTTAATCGTGGAAAACTCGCAGCGTTGCCTGACTCGGTCGTACTGTCAAATCTTGGTGACAAAATTGCCTTTACTACTGACTCTTTCGTAGTTTCACCGATTTTTTTCGCAGGTGGGAATATCGGTTCTTTGTCGGTGCATGGAACATGTAACGATTTGGCTTGCTCAGGCGCTCAACCCGTTTTTTTGTCTGTTGGACTAATTTTGGAGGAAGGATTTATCCTTGGAGAACTTTCCAGTGTCTTGGATTCCATGTCGGAAGCAGCCGATATCTGTGGAGTTGAAATAGTGACAGGGGACACAAAAGTTACACCAAAAGGCGCAACTGACGGAATCTTTATTAACACCGCTGGAATAGGCAAGGTAATGTCAAATGTTGAATTGACTGCTTCTCGAATTGTCCCAGGAGACGCCGTATTAGTAAGTGGGCCTGTAGGGAATCACGGTATGGCTGTGATGCTCGGCCGTGCCGAATTTTCCTTTGATTTTGATATAAAATCAGATTCAGCCAGTGTATGGCCAATTGTTGAGCGGTTGTTATCGCTTGGGAGTGGTCTTAAGTTTCTGCTAAGATCGGAAG
>JAMCYH010000212.1:2180-2700 GCA_023474025.1 Deltaproteobacteria bacterium | reverse complement strand
CCTGAACGGAGCCGAGTCCAAGCGAAGACTTCCTGCGACCTGCTTCATGGCCTTGATCTGGGCATTGCCGCCCACTCGTGATACGCTCAATCCGACGTTAATAGCAGGTCGAACACCAGAATAGAAAAGGTCGGTAGACAAAAATATCTGACCATCCGTAATAGAAATAACATTTGTAGGTATGTAAGCCGAGACGTCACCAGCCTGCGTTTCGATAATCGGCAGCGCTGTCAGGCTTCCTCCACCATTGACTTCATTAAGTTTGGCGGCCCTTTCGAGCAACCTGGAATGGAGATAAAAAACGTCTCCGGGATAAGCCTCACGACCTGGGGGTCTTCTAAGCAGCAATGACAATTGACGGTAAGCTGTAGCCTGCTTTGATAGATCATCATATATGATTAGTGAATGCTCACCGTTGTCACGGTAGTATTCGCCCATGGTTACGCCAGTGTATGGCGATATATATTGCATAGGGGCGGGGTCCGAGGCGGTAGCGGAAACTACCGTAGTGTAGCTCATA
>JAMCYH010000212.1:1105-2170 GCA_023474025.1 Deltaproteobacteria bacterium | reverse complement strand
CTGACGGTCACCAATGCTTAGTTCACGTTGACCACGTCCAATAGGTATCATTGAGTCTATGGCTTTCAATCCGGTCTGAAGGGGTTCTTTCACCGGCTCTCGCTTGATGATACCTGGAGCGACTATTTCGACGACGCGGAATTCTTTTGTATCTACAGGGCCCTTGCCATCTATGGGCAGACCAAGAGAGTCAACCACACGCCCTAACAGGGACGGTCCAACAGGCACCTGCACAATGCGGTTTGTCCTCTTGACTGTGTCACCTTCCTTTATGTGAACGTCTTCACCGAGGATCGCGGCGCCAACGTTGTCCGCTTCCAGGTTCAGGACCATTCCCATAATACCATGAGGGAATTCCAGAAGTTCCCCTGCCATTGCGTTCTCGAGTCCATGAAGGCGAGCAATACCGTCGCCTACACTGATGACTGTTCCAGTCTCACTAACTTCGACCTTTTTGTCATAGTCCTGGATCTGCTGTTTGATGATTTGACTGATTTCTTCGGCTCTGATTTGCATTTTCCCTATCCCTTCAGACTTTCCTTGAGCTGGTTTAACTGAGTTCTAATGGTGCCATCAAAAACCATGTCTCCGACCCTGGCCACAAGCCCCCCAATCAAGGTGGGATCTACCTTGGTAGTAACTATTACCATTTTCCCACTTATCTTGGAGAGAACTTCCGTGACGCGACTGAGATCGGATTTTTCCAGTGGTTCGGAGCTTGTGACTTCTCCTCGGGTTATTCCACGAATTTCGTCCACGTTTAACTGATATGCAGTCTCAATTCCGTTTAACTGATCAATTCGTTTTCTATCAATCAACACATTGACAAAATTTTTCACCACAGTGTCCGCGCCGATTTTTGCAAGAATTTCGCCGGCGATCTTTTTCTTGTCATCTTTAGTAAAAACGGGGCTTACAAGAACTTCTCTAAAATCCTTAGATTCAAATATAATTTCTTTCAGAGCTGTCAAATCGCTCCCATATTTATCCAATGCGTTGTTACTTTGGCCTATTTCCACAAGAGCTTTTGCGTAACGTTTGGCTAAAGTCGTGTCTATCACTTCA
>JAMCYH010000212.1:0-1039 GCA_023474025.1 Deltaproteobacteria bacterium | reverse complement strand
CCTCGACGATTCGCTTACGGTCCTTCTCGGAAATTTTTTCACGAATCATTGTTTCAGCCATTTGCACTGCTAATTCTGCCGCCTCGCTCTTCAAAGACTCCCGTGCCTTTCGAACTTCCTGCTCGGCAGTCATCTTGGCCGATTCAATCATAGTAGCGGACATCCTTTCAGCATTAGCCAACACTTTTTCACTGTCAGATTCCGCAGATTTCCTCAATTCAATCCGCATCCGCTCCAATTCCTTTTCCATGCCTGCGATCTTTTCTTTGTATTCGGCCAACAATCGCAAAGCTGACTCTCTTTGTTCCAGCGCTTCGGCAAGGTCTTTTCTGATCTGATCCCGACGCTCGGCAAAAAAAGTTACAAGCGGTTTTTTCAGAAAGTAAACTAGCAGAGCCACAAGGGCGAGTGTGTTTATAACCCGCCACAACAACATCCACGACGTCCAGCTTGATTCCTCACCCCCACCTGACGAAGCGTTTGCCATCGTGACAGCGCCTAATACCAAAACACTCAAAAAAACAAGACCTCGAAGAACTTTCATGAAATTCATCAGACAGCCCTCCCTAAAATCTTCTCCGAAATGGATTTGGCTAAGGGCGTCATCTCTCCTTTTAGGGCTGTCCGCGCCTTTTCGGACTCTGCCTGTATGGACAACTTCATCTCGTCCATAATATGAACTGCTTCGATTCGCGCCTTTTCAAGAATTTCGGCCTCACTTTTTTTTTGCCACGGTAAGTAACTCGGCCTTTTCTCTTCCAGCTACCTGTCGAGCGTCGATTAACGCCTCCTGATGTTTCTTCTCTTGCTCCAAAACCTCAGCATCCAGTTGTGAAGCCTTGTCCCGGTCAGCCTTAATCTTCGCTTCCCTTTCCCGAATCTTGGCTAAAACCGGTTTATACAACAAAGCGTTGAGGAGAAGTAAGAGAATCAGGAAATTGATCAGCTGAATAAACAGAGTGAAATTTACATTTATCACCGGCTTGATCTCCTGATTCAAGAAGTTTTTCGCCCACTTAGCACGACTGTACCCCATGTC
>JAMCYH010000221.1 GCA_023474025.1 Deltaproteobacteria bacterium | reverse complement strand
TAACTTTTTTCGATTCAATTTTATGAAGAGGGGTCAGTGGTTTCACGGAAGGTAGAGGAAATGGTTCTTGGCGGACAAGGATTGTCTGTAATCATTGATCGAAGGTTTACAAATAATCGTGATATTGACAATATTTGTTCTAATGCCATTGCTGATGGTAAAAAAGTGAAGATTTTTGATATTGATACACCGCTAGGACTTTCTGCGGTTCGGGTTTTGGGCCGTGATCACAACGGAGTTTCACCATGTGTCCCCTTTTACGTTTTGTCTAATGGTTTTGAGCTTATAAAATTGAATCGAAAAAAGTTAATTGGATTGGTAAACAGCGCGGAAAATGTCGAACTTTACATATTATTTGAAGGTTCTGATGGGCTAGATGAAGTTGGTCGAAAAAAAGCTGGATCGCAGTGGAAATATAAGCATGGAAAGGATAAATTTGACAAGTTAGTATATATATCTCGTGAACTTGTTCTCAGGGAAATAAAAGAAGTGCGGAGGCAATTTGAAAAAAGAATAAATGAACATTCCAGAGACACATAATATTAGCTATAAACAGCGCTTATTTGAAAATAAACAACGAAGAGAGGATAATGGCAGTATGTCTAGTGGGGAATTGACTTCAGTTCGGGATCGTGTAGGTGGAGCCTTGCCAGTTTTAGATCCATCTCAAAGGGGATATACTAGAGTTGTGCCCGAAAAACCAAAGGGGGGGCCGTCTAGAGAGGAATTACGTGAGGTTGAGGACCGTGCGTTGATGGAGGCCGCGAAAGTTAGAGCAAAACAAGAGGGCAAAGAAGAATTAGATATCGAAAAGTACGTCAAACTGAGGTTTGGTGGTGATCCTAGAATGTTAACTCTCTTAAGGGACCCAAGTCAAATTGAGGACTTAGAATATGATTATTACGTACTTAAGCCGAAAATTAAGACAATCACAGCATTTGTAAACAATGAGATTTCTGAGATGGGTCGAACTTAGTTTTTAGTGTAGTTTTGTTTTGCTTGAAAGGTGTTTGTAATTCCTTGATTTCCTCCCGTCTGGTTTTTATCAGTTCCACTTGAATTATATCTTCGAAAGCTTTCGTTATCGTTGCTGAATCTTGTATTAGAATCTCAGGACTAGGGAGCAATTTCTACGGATTTCTTCGGATTCAGAAGCCTTTGGTAAAATAACGATATGTATCATGGAATCTTGATTGACCAAGAATTTATAAATCCTTCTTTTCCCGAAACTTTTAAGGTGTTTGCTAAAAAACAGGATGATGATTGGAGGATTTATGGCATAGAGGTAGAAGATTCAGAAATTGGGAAGGTTATTAACGAGGTCAAGAAGGCCATGAAACAAGGAACCTGGTATGCTCATTTTTACAAAAAAGATAAAATGTGGGTTGTTTTTAAAGATGCAACTTTTCAGGTACGGCCTGAGGAATCTACGTGGAATCCGATAATAGAATATGGCCAAAAAATAGGCATACCTGAGGAACAATTAAGCTTTTGGCCTAACAGGTTTCAAGACGAAAGGCATTATTTTTTAGTTTCTTAGTTTCTTCCCATCTAATTCTTGTCAACTCAACAGGGATTCTATCTTCAAAAGCCTTAATAATTTTGCTTGTAATTTGTATTAGAATCTCAGGACTAGGGAGCAAGGAAACCTGATTGGTATAATCTGGCTATGTTGGAGAAACAACCATTTCCATTCGAATTTCAGCTGATCTACCTCAGGCTCAAAGATGAAACTAACTTTCCTGCCGGTTATTGCTGGGAAGCGAGCATAAGAGTTGAATCCTGGGGATATAGAAGGGTCCGAGGTTATTTCCGACTTGATACTCCAATTGCCGAAGATGGAGCCCTTTTTGAACCACATGGATGGAATTTAGATGACCAAGGTCGAATTATCGATATGACGGCGTCGCAGTTTAATGATGGCTTGAACCATGAGAGTCAGATCCCCGAAGGAGTTTTAATTATTGAGGAGGATGATCCACTCTATAACCGGTACAGATTGAAAAAGGAGTAACCATTTCCATGATTCGTGTACAGAGGTGGAGGGTAGGCAGTCCTATAACATTTAAGTTTTATGGTTTTTGAGATATAATCCGGGTCATGAGAAAGGAAGATCTTACCTTGTTAGCGGAAGGATTGAGTGCTGGTTTTGCTGGATAGACACGGCGAGGAAAAAGCACCAGAGGAGGTTTTGACTTTGAGACAAGTGACTATGAGGCTCGGGGTGGGCGACACCATGACGAATGGATAGCGGGTAGGGTGGGTGGTGGCCAAGAAGTGATTGAAATTGATGGGAAGAAGTTTACCCGACTTTATGCAGGAGGAACGATTGCTCTAGAAGAGTTGGCAGAACTAGGTTTAACCAAAAAGGATGTAATCCGGTATTTAAAGTCGAAACTAAAAGAACTCGGGAACAGAACGAGACTACTAGAAAACTGTCGCGTCGAGGATGGTGACTGGGATTATGATTATTTTTTATTAGATGTGGATTCGGACATTCCCTTGACCACCGCACAAGAAATGATTAGGTTCCGTGGAAAACGTTTTTTTGTCCACAGCTTTTTGTTATGCCCGATTGAGTAGCCGATTCGTGTCCTTCGAAATACTCAGGATTTTCAATAAGGAGATGGAGGGGGAGCAAAGGAATATACTAATATGTGAGTATGAATGCATTGTGGCACTCGAAGAATAAAACACACAACAATC
>JAMCYH010000224.1 GCA_023474025.1 Deltaproteobacteria bacterium | reverse complement strand
CACTTTAGGTAGCGCCGTAGTGGCAGGCACAACTTACGGTATTGGTGTGAGTGGTGCTAACTATGGCCAAGTCATCACCACTGTAGCGACAGCCGGAATTACAGCGACCTTAAGAAATGCCACTGTATCCACTATCGTCCTTCCTGTTAATCAAGGTGGTCCCGCAACGAGTATCAACTCGTCCCTTATAATTCGCAAACTTAATTAGCGTTCCAACCAGTACCACCCTTTGCTCCTGTAAAGGGTGGTACTTATTTCTTCCACCGGTAAACAACCTTCACGCATTAGAGAAGAGGATTCAATCCCACCAAATCTTCCAAGTATTTTTTATTGTGCAAGACCCTAGGGTCATCCGGAATATAGGTACGAGCTATTTCGTTATGCTGATAAGCCAGTTCGTGTTGGCCCATACGATCATAACAAACACATAATTGCAGATGCGGTAACCATGTCCAATAGGCGTGGTTAATCGGACCCCAGCACTCTGTCGGATTTTCTAACCCGGCAGCCAGCTTATACCAGAAAACTGCCTGTTTGTATTTGCCGGCTTGCAGGTCCTGATAGCCCAAGCGGCAACAAAATTCTGCCCTGGGCGAATCATAGTTGAATGATTTTAAAACTGACATCCTTTCTTCTGCGGGATCACCCAGTACATTGAAACAGTCAGCCAGTTTGCTGCAGGCTGATATTTTGTCTTCCACCCACCCTGCATCAAGCGCCAAAAACTTACGATAAAACTCGACTGCCTTGCTGTATTGCAGATGCTCGCGAAGCTCATTGGCATAGTAGTACAAATCACGCGGTCCAAATTCCTCTCCTTTGGCCAGGCGATTTTCATAAATCCGCAGATTACGGTCAGAGTCACGGTGGTCTCCCTTGTGTGTAATAACAATGTCACTGTTTTGTATAATACCGTCGACTTCGATATATTCATGCACAGCCCCAACCCATTGAAAATGCCTGCAGGCTTTGACCAGACGGTTTCGGCGCAAACTGAAAATCGCACTACCGTGCTGGTCGTAAGCCAAAACATAATGCATATTGACGGCATCAATCGACATATCCATTGTTTTTTTCAATTCCAATAGTTTTTGCCGGTCTTCTTCCAATACGACATCGTCAGCATCCAACCAGAGAATATATTCCTTAGTGGCGTGGCTGAAAGAATAATTGCGCGCCGCAGCGAAATCATCGATCCATGAAAAGTCATAGATACGGTCAGTATACCGGCTAACAATTTCTTTCGTACGGTCAGTAGAACCGGTATCGAGAATAATGATTTCATCGATAATATCTTTAACTGTATCTAGGCAATGGGCGATTACGCCTTCTTCATTTTTGACAATCATGCAAAGGCTAATGGAGATTTCTCTCAGATCGTGGAGATCGTTCATTATTCATACCCCGCAATCCTCAAATCTGGAGCAATTACACTTCATATACTTTCTTCATCCACTCCACGGTTTTCGGCACTCCCTCTTCCAAAAGCACCCGGGGGTTATGCCCCAGGTCGGCAACCGCTTTGCGAATATCCGGCCTTTTACTCACGGTATTGTGTTTATCCTCGGGCAAATACCTTACAAGTTTTGGATCTCCCCCGGTATACTTCAGCACTAAATCGCTCAGCTCTTTGACACTGCGATATTCAATCCCCCCCACGTTGTAAACCTCACCCGGCTTAAAAGCATCAACTGCGTTGGCTATCGTGGGAATTAAATCGTCGACATACATAAAAACACGGGAATATCCTTCGAAAACATCATAAGGGATTCCATGCAGGGCTCTGTAAACAAATAAACAAACCACACTCCTGTAAGGATGATAATACTCACCGGGCCCATAGGCATTAAAGAGCCTCAGCCTTACGATCGGAGATTGGTGCTTCCTTTCAAAATTCATGATCTGTACTTCGTTAACCCATTTGGTCAGGGCGTAATCGTTATGCTGAATAATTGTTTTTTGCATAGGAAAATCTTCTGTCAACACCGGTTCCGTTGCTTCACCGTAGATTTCCGAAGAACTCATAAATACCAGCTTGAAACCTTTTTTCAGCTGCCATTCGAGAATATGGCGCGTCCCGATCACGTTTGTTTTCCAGAGCGTATCATAGTATTCTTCCCCGTTGATCCGGCCGAATTCTGCCGCCAGGTGAAAGACATAATCGTAATTCTGCTCAAAAACACGTTCCAGTTGACGGTACTCGCCAATATCCGCCCTCAGGTAGCGCTCCTCTTTATGATGCTGCAAATCCACTTCCCACACTTCATGCCCGCGTATTTGCAGCACTTCTGCCAAACGCGATCCCAGCGTTCCTTTACTCCCGGTAATCAGTATTTTGGCCATGCTCCTCAGATCCCTTCTTTTGAACTGCCGAACACTTTTCTCGCTTTCTCCAGGTCTTCCATCGTACCTATATCAAACCAAAGATCATCGCTCTCATAACTCACGATGTGAGCTTGCTCGTGTAGAAGATTTTGAACCAACTCCGGCATATCAAGCTTTCTACCATCTGGAATTAGTTGAACCACCGGTTTGCTTAAAACATAAATACCCATGCTCACCCAAAAGTTAAGGGTGGGTTTTTCCCGATAGGCAACTACTTGCCCATCTTTAATATCCAATACTCCTAACGAAGAAGAGACTGCTTTTTTTTGCACGGCAATGGTCATGTCCGCATCTGTCATCATATGGTGGTCATATAACGCCCCAAAAT
>JAMCYH010000012.1:925-14508 GCA_023474025.1 Deltaproteobacteria bacterium | reverse complement strand
GCGGGATTTTGAGGAAAGTAAAAGAGGCTTCATCGCCGCGCCACCTTACAAACAGATCAAAGCCGAGGCAGGCAATGTGGCCTGGGATATTGGCAGTTACGAGTTCCTTCTTGAAGGCAAGGACATTGACTCCATCCATCCCTCTTTGCAGAGGCAGGCCATCCTGAACATGTCTTACGGTCTATACGAAGTGTTGCCGGACAAGATTTACCAGGTGCGCGGCTTCGACCTTGCCAATATGACCTTTATCAAGGGTGACACAGGCTGGATAGTGTTCGATACGCTAACCACCAAAGAAACCGCAGAAGCAGCGCTGGCTTTCATCAATGAAAATCTTGGCCAGCTTCCGGTTGTGGCAGTTGTCTATTCGCATTCCCACGTAGATCATTACGGAGGCGTTCGAGGTATCGTGAACGAGGAGGATGTCCTGAGCGGCAAAGTACCGATTATCGCACCAATAGGCTTCATGGAACACGCTGTTTCCGAGAATGTACATGCCGGTAACGCAATGAACCGGCGTCTGTTTTATCAGTATGGAGCCCTACTGCCAAGAAGCCCATTCGGTCATGTGGATCAAGCTATTGGGAAGAGCGTTGCCCTGGCCAATATTGGCCTAATTCCGCCAACTCGGTTAATCGCGCAAGACATCGAGGAACTGAGCGTCGACGGCGTGAAAATGGTGTTTCAAAATACGCCTGGCACAGAGGCGCCAGCGGAGATGAACACATGGTTTCCGGACTTCAAGGCTTTCTGGGCCGCGGAGAACATCACAGGCACGGTTCATAACATTTACACCTTGCGCGGCGCTCTCATCCGTGATCCGCTGTTGTGGTCTAAAAAGATCAATGAAGCGCTTTATTTTTTTGGCCAGGAGGCTGAGGTCATGTTTTCGTCACATAATTGGCCACGTTGGGGAAATGCTCGTATCCAGGAAGTCATGCGAACGCAGCGTGACATCTATGCAAACCTTAACAACGAGGTTCTTCACCTGGCCAACAAAGGTGTGACTATCAACGAGGTGCACAACGTTTACAAGCCACCAAAGAGTTTGCAGGAACAATGGGCTGCTCACAGCTATCACGGTTCAGAAGAACATAACAGCCGTGCGGTTATCAACCGGTATCTCGGTTACTGGGACTGCAATCCTGCCACGTTGACACCACTTTCACCACGCGATTCAGCGCCTCTCTACGTGGAAATGATGGGAGGCGCCACCAAGATCATAAAAAAGGGAAAAGAACTGTACGATCAAGGGAAATACAGATACGCTCAAGAGATCTTGAACAAACTTGTCTATGCTGAACCGACCAACCGGGAGGCCAAGGATCTGCTAGCGGATGTATTTGAGCAGATTGGGTACCAGAAGGAAAGCCCAAGCTTGCGCAACAGTTTCCTCGCAGCTGCCCATGAACTGAGGTCAGGTATTGCCAACATTCCGGTGAAGTCTTCCAGTCCGGATACGATTCGGGCAATTTCCACGGATTTGTGGCTCGACTTCTTGGGGATTATGATCGACACCCAGAAGGCAGAAGGCATTAAGTTCATCATGAACTTAGTTCATCCTGATATCGACGAGAAGTACGTCGTCGAGATGAGTAACGCTACTCTTACCAGCGCAAAGGGTTTTAAGGCGAACAACCCTGATATTACTTTAACCATTAATCGCTCAGACCTGGAAACTGTTATGCTGGGCAATTCCTCATTCGTTGAGCAGGTTAGAGCTGGCAAAGCAAAACTGGAGGGCAATCCAGAACCTTTAATGCAACTAATGAGCGTTTTGGTTCAATTTACACCTGACTTCGAGATAATGCCTGGAACTAAAGGCCAAAGACCATAAACCGGAGAAGGGGCACTTCGGACAAACACGGTCAGTTCGAGAAGATGAAGAGCGATATTTGAACTACAGTAAGCGACATAACAATTCACACTAGGGAATGCGACAAATTGACGAACCGTTGTTATGACACTCTCCTCTGATTTCTTGGGCGAAATACTCGGATGCAGCGGTCTGTTCTGAGGGCAAGCTACACCGAAATGGAGAAATTGAGTCAAGAGTATAAGGCGGCCAGGTGGCCCTAATGTTCATGCGATAGAAGAAATGGGCCTGCATATACGCCGAGGGACGCAAGGACTTCGAGATTATACAACATATTCAGGGTCTGCTTCTGGTTAGTCAGGGCATGGCCGAACGTGTGGCGCCTCGGAGTCCGGGAGTGGGGGCAGAATGTTTCAGGAGTTGACTTTCAACTATCGACGAGGAGGACTAGCAGCTTTAGAAAATGGGCCGTACCAGGGCTCGGGATTACAATCATGGATAACCCCATTTTACTCATGTTTGTCACCATGACTATTTTCAGCCTCATGCTCGCCATGGGGGTTAGCCACTCCTTTCAACAACTCACATCCCTCTGGCGTCGACCTGAGTTATTGCTCCGCTCCCTCCTCGCTGTAATCGTGCTGGTCCCCCTGGTGGTGGGCTTATTGTTATGGGTGTTCAATTTATCACCCGCTGTAGCCACCGGCCTCGCTGTGTTGGCCGCCGCGCCTGGCGCCCCGCTCACCTACAAACGGTCCCAAATGGCCGGAGGGGATCCCACATACTCCGCCAGCCTGCAGTTAACGCTGGTTTTGCTGGCTGTCGTGATTACACCACTTATACTGGCTATTTTTAGGGCTCTGTTTGAACTGCCAGGCCTGAGGCTGACCCCTTTCGAGGTGGCCCGGCAAGTAGCCCGAGTCACATTCTTGCCGGTTATCACTGGTCTGCTCATCCAGCGCTTCGCTCCGAGGCTCACTGATGTGATTATTAACCCTTTGAGAATGCTCGCTAATATCCTTTTCATTGTACTCTTTGTCGTGCTGATCATTCTCCTTGTTCTTTCTCCTGACTTTCGGATGATGCTGAATTTGGGCGGTTTGCCCAGTGTCGTGATCATCATAATGGTGGGAGGCTCCTTGGCCATAGGCCATCTATTGGGTGGCCCATCTCGGGAGCAGCGTTCTGTCCTCGCTATTGCAAGCGTCGCGCGCAATGTCGGACTCGCCCTGTTCATTGCGGAATTGTCGGATTATGCACAAAGCTTCATTCCTACGCTCTTTGCTTACATGATTTTTGGCTCTATCGTGGCCGTGCCTTACTCAGTCTGGACTAAACGCCGAATGACGTGTGCGAAAAACGGGTAAAAGCAAACCACCGAAACAGCCTCAACTATTTGTCTCAATCACAATTCAATATTGCTTCAGTCAAAGGGCCTCATCTCGCTCATGATGGAGAGTATCAATCAAACCGTCAATTCTCCGGGACTGAGATTCGTTTAACTCGCATGTCGTCTTGAAATAGATCAGATCTGCTGCAGACAGTGTCAATTCAAGCTTATGAGCCACCTCTGAGTGTTCGTCGAGCCTATCCATGTAATTTGAGAATAGGTTCGAATCTTTGCATTCCGTTAGTGATGGTAGCCGAAAAGTTTCAACTCCAAAATGGGCGCTCACGTCGGAATCAAGGGGTATATTCTCAACAAACCGTAATGGACAGAATGGACTATTCTCTTGTTGCGCTCTAAGCTCATATTCCCGGACAACTGACGTTTCCATTTTCTCCAGCAGATTCGTAAACTCTCTGCCTTTGCGACGAAGTGGTCCTGATTTGGTGAAAAGGGCCTCAAATTCATCAATGAGTTTTTGAATGTCCGAATCCCTCGACGGCTCAAAACCAAGGATTTCAGAGGCTTTTCGCAGCGGGTCCGGTCTTGTTTCCTCGGCGGGCGCATCCCTACCGCAAAGCATCTTGGATGGCATCTCAATTCCATTGTCTTGTATGCATTTGAGACACGGCAAGTTTGGATGGCACTGTAAACCATCATGCTCCAGAACTCCCAGACTCTGGAGGTCGAGACAGGCTCTTATTATGGTGTGGACGGTTCCAGCGACCGCCTGATTGTATAGATACATGGTGTCGTCTTCTACTTGGCCCCCGGTCAGGTACCATTTCCAGAAGTTCTCCCCTGCTTTGTAAAGCTCACGCCACGTCGATGAAGTTGATTTTCTCACGGTTTCTGCGGTATTTACACTCAATTGGTAAATGAAAGATTCGACATCGAATCGACCTTTGAGTTTACCCTCTGATACCGTTACTTGAGGGTTAAAAGGGCCGTTGGACATGATTTCAGACATGAGAGGAGGGTTCAGGCCTATTTGTCGAGCATAAACTCTTGACTGAACATAGTTTTCCCAGGCCTGATGGCCGAATCCCAGGGCGGGTCTGACATGTTGGGGTGAGCAAGCGTCAGCGATTGCGTGAAAAACTGGCCCTAAAAGTTGAAGGCCGACCAAATGCGAATTTGGTCCTTTAACTTCAAGTGGTTCATTTTGTTCCAAGAGAAAATACTCGTAGTAGAATTTGACGAGCACACTCCAGGGAACGAAAGAGGTGTTAACAATTTCTCGCTCGAAGTTATTCCTCCACTCCGAAACACCCTCGGTCCAAGCTGGTCTAACCCGATTCAGGACCAGTGAATTATCTTGGTCCACCAGCCCCTTAAGGTAGACAGATATTCCTTTTACTACAAAGGCGTCAAAACCTTTCATTGACGAAGAGTTGTACGAGTAACCACTACCGGTCGACCATTGTTTCCTGGTGTCCGGGTCTGGATTCATAAAATGATTGAAAGCCGTAAACCTGTGGCCAAAAAGTCCGGTCAGGTTTCGTTTCGTTTTCCAGAGTAATCCAGGGATCCTCAGCGACAAGTCACCAAATTTGTCCGTGTGCCAGGATTCAAAACCGGCTAATCGCTCCATTGCACTCTGAGAAGCTGGAATCTCCTCAATGGATTTCCGTTGGCCATAAGCCAGTTCCAAAGACTGCAAGGCCTTCTTCTGTACTGGTGTGCCATAATTCTTTATGTAGGCTACAGCGTCACAAACTATCCAGTAGTGTACTTTCCCATTCATAGAGGCCTCTCCGAATATTGTGAACGGAAAATTTTCTTTTGTAAAATGTTTCAATTGAAGTTCAGGTTGCAAACCGAACCAGTCGGCTTGGCTAAGACATGAATCCATGAGACCTTCGTGGGCAATGTCCACTTACCTCGTCCAAAGGAAAATAATTTTTGGTCTTGGGCGAAACTGCGACAAGAAGGTGCGTGTCCGGTGATTTGTAGTTTATACTATTTATCCAGGGACTCAACAACCGATTTGTATTTTTCGTGGATCAGGTTCCGGTCGAATTCCCAGAATTCTTCGAGCATAGATTTTTGCTCTGATTCGGGAAGGTATTTCATCATGGATGGGAAGAATATTTTGTCTTCTTTCTCAATATGTTTCGGATAAAAGTCGGCGAGAAATCGCAATTTGTCCTTGATAATTGTCAGAGCAGAGTCCTCACCGTTCCGATAGCGCCTGTTCGCTTCCACCAGTTCGGCGGTGACTATTCTCCCTGTAGAGTGTTCATTGATCAATTCATCCATTGTAATTTTGTCAGCATCAGACATCTGTTTTTTGCTTAGCTCGCGAAAGAGTATCAGTTCCTCTTTGCCATGGTGCGTTCGATCTCCATACATGCGAAAGAAATCCACAGCGGTGTCAATAAAAACCGGATCGGTCTTACCAGTAATGGAGATTCTTTGGAGTTCAGTTCTGAAATGTGTGAGCATTCTCTCTATGAGTCGGTGTTCGATCATCAACGGACCACGTGGCTGCATGACAACATACTCCTAGGATAATTTTCATAAAATATAACATCTTGCAGAAATTTTTGCCAATTCTGATCTGTTGGGGAGACCATCATCACTTGCCTTACGTCCGTCTTTGATATAAATAGAATTCAAGTTTTGAGTTGTTCCTCACGTTTGAAAATTGCTTAATTTTGTCGTCCATTGTGAGGCGCGGATAAGCCAAATTGCTAACGGGAGAATGGCTATATTAAAATTTCTAAAATCAGCATCCAAGGCTCTATTATATGTAATCTTTTTGGTAATGGTCGTTTTAGGTCTATTCATCGGGATAGAACGACTGGCCAAATTCGCATTGAGTGAATCATTTTTCGGCCATGTTTACCCGCAAGATTTTGAAATGGTTCGTAAGGATGCTATCCACCCTGTGACCCATTACGATTACGATTTTGTGCCAGGGGCCTGTTTGGAGTACAATGTTATTAGGGGAAACCGCTACGAATATGCCAACAACGCTGGTTTTAGAGACCCTCGTCAAATTTCGATCGAAAAGCCCGCTGATGAATTCCGCATTTTTCTAACGGGTGGTTCAACAGCTTATGGGTTGGGTCCTATCGGACAAGCGGCGTCCGCAATGGATTATTACACTATAGAATTCAGGGAAACCATAGCCCACTATTTGGAAATGATCCTTAACAGTAGTCCGCTGATTGAAGGCAAAAAAATAAGAGTTTATAATACGGCCGTTTGGGGCTACTCTTTTCAGCATCTTCTGATAAGGTATCCGGTCAAACTGCGTAAGTACCAACCAGACATGGTGATTTCGCTTGATGGGGCGAACGAGTTGCCGCTAGTAAGCAAAATTGACGCAAACTGGGACTACTTTCACGAGGGCCAGTACAACAATATTTTGAGGGACATTTTTTCTTATAGCGGTACTGGATTTTCTTCATATTTGACTCTGTGGTTAAAAAACAACACATATCTGATGACCTACTTATGGTCGGGCCAGGATCTTTTTCAGGAGATGAATGTCAGGACGCACAAGGGTGTTACGGATTCAAAAATGGCTACAAAGGAGACTGACTTAAATGTCGCATCCTCGATAGAAGACAGTTGGCCTGCCTTGGAGCGTAACGTCTCGGCAGTAGTCAGGACTGTAGAAGATTACAGCGCCTTACTCAAAAATGACGAAGTTCCCCATGTGCTCGCGTTACAGCCCTGGTTTCATTTAAGCGGTAAGCCCTTGAACCCAAAAGAAAAGATTATTGGTGAGATAGAGGGTTATCGTGAGTATTATGGGATCCCATCTGAAAAGGTCTACAAACTGTTAATTGACAGATTGGTTGATAGCGCCAGAAAGAAGGGATACTTTCTTGTAGATTTCTCTGAATATTTTGACGACGTCTCGCAATGGGTGTTCACGGATTGGTGTCACTTGACAGGTGGCGCAAATTACCTGATAGCCAAGGAGTTGTCTAACGTTGTAAAAGAGCATTTCTTTGGTAAATCTTTAGGTCCTGGAGATTCAACTGATAACAAAGACAGTTTTTTTGTTGACCTCGTTGGCCAGAGCATTGTTGTCAAAGCGCCTACTGCCGCTAACTCACAATCAGGAACGGAAAATTTCCAGCGAGGTTATCCCGGACAGGAACTTTATGTTTCGACCGCCCTTGCTCAAGGAGAAATCCCCGAGATTATAATCGACTTGAAGAAGATACATGAATTAAGCCGAGTTAGAATGGTATGGGGAGATGAACGATCTACCCCGGATGAATGGGTGATTGAAACGTCCATCGACAAAGGAGAATGGAAAACTCTTTGCTCAGGATCGAAAGAAGCCGTTGATTATTACTCATGGTGGCCTGGATATGAGTTTTATGGCTCAAGTCCGGTCAAGGCAAGATTTGTACGATACAGACCAACAAAAATTTCAGAACCAGTTATGAAACTTCGTATGTGGAGTTTATTCAGGTAGGTCCAAATGAACATCCTTGGTATTTCCGCTTATTACCATGACAGCGCCGCATGTCTGGTCCGCGATGGCGTTATAGTAGCCGCAGCCCAGCAAGAGCGGTTTTCCCGCATTAAACACGACCATAGATTTCCCTATGATTCAATCAATTATTGCCTCGAAACCGCGAAAATAACGGCAAATGAATTAGATTACGTGGTTTTTTATGACAAGCCTTTTATCAAGTTTGAAAGGCTTCTGGAGACTTATCTGGCTTTTGCTCCAAAGGGCTGGGCCTCTTTCTTGATGGCGATGCCACTGTGGCTCAAACAGAAACTCCATTTGCCCTCTCTGATCAAAAAGTCCCTAAATTACGAAGGTAAGATACTGTTCCCTGAGCATCATGAGTCTCATGCCGCAAGCGCATTTTTTCCTTCCCCGTTCCAGAGAGCGGCGTTCCTGACGATGGATGGAGTAGGGGAGTGGACTACGGCAAGTTTCGGTGTGGGAGTTGATAACAGGATAAGTATAGATTATGAGATAAAATTTCCACATTCCTTGGGGTTACTGTATTCCGCGTTTACGTATTTCACAGGATTTAAGGTCAACTCCGGAGAATACAAGGTCATGGGACTGGCGCCTTACGGAGAACCTAAATACGTAGACGTAATTCTCAAGGAACTTATCGACATAAAAGAAGATGGTTCATTTAGGCTCAACATGGACTACTTCACATATCCATATGGCCTTACGATGACAGGGTCGGCCCTGGAAAAACTATTCGGCGGTCCTGCGCGTAAACCGGAAGGCAAACTTACCCAGCGTGAGATGGACATCGCAAAATCCGTTCAGGTAGTAACCGAGGAGGTTATGCTGCGCACGTCCAGGCACATCCACAAAATGACCGGGGAGAAGTATCTGTGTCTCGCAGGTGGGGTCGCCCTGAACTGCGTAGGTAATGGAAGAATATTGCGAGAAGGTCCATTTGAGGATATCTGGATCCAGCCTGCCTCGGGGGATGCAGGGGGAGCCTTGGGCGCTGCCCTGTTCGTTTGGTATCAGTTGCTCGGGAATGAAAGAGGCTGCGACAATGTCCACGATTCCCAATATGGATCCTATTTGGGCCCGGAATATTCGGATGGTGAAATCAAAAAGTTCCTCGACGAAAATGGCTTTCCTCACAGTTATTTTGGAGATGGTTCACTATGCCAGGAGGTGGCTGGTCTAATTGCCGAAGGTAAGGTCATAGGTTGGCTCAATGGCCGGATGGAATTTGGTCCTCGGGCCCTTGGAGCACGTTCAATAATTGGCGACGCCAGAAATCCGAAGATGCAAAGTCAAATGAATCTAAAGATAAAATATAGAGAAAGCTTTAGACCCTTTGCGCCTTCTGTTTTGATGGAAGAGGTTGATAACTTTTTTGAATTGAACAAGCCTTCGCCTTATATGTTGCTGGTAGCGGATGTGGACAAAAGACTACGAAGGAACATGACTGATGATGAAGCAAAATTATGGGGTATCGACAAACTCAATGTTGCCCGATCTGAGATACCGGCAGTAACCCATGTCGATTATTCCGCCAGAATTCAAACTGTGCATAATGAAACTAATCCCCTTTACCATAAGCTAATATCGACATTTTTTGAAAAAACCGGCTGCCCGGTAATAGTAAACACTTCATTCAATGTCCGTGGTGAACCTATAGTAATGAGTCCGGAACATGCGTATCTTTGTTTCATGCGTACAGAAATGGACTATCTGGTACTCGGTTCTTATCTTTTAGACAAAAAAATGCAACCGAAGTTGAAAGATGACGCTGACTGGCGTTCTCAATATGAACTGGATTAAATTACGTTGAAGCTGGAAGTGAAATCTTCTCCTAAATGAGGTCCCGAAAACAAATGAGCATAGTCAAGGAAATAAAAGACGAAATAAGAGCCGCCTATCGTGAACCCACCAAAAAAGACTTAAATATTCTGGCTCTATTATTTCTCGCCCTGCCTTCAGCAATTGGCGCCCACCTTCTTTACTGGAAAGGGTCCCCGAAGGGATATATCTGGATTGGAGTTGGACTCGCGCTTTGCGTTTGCCGTTTCATCCCACCATTGTTCAGAAAGATTTATTCAATTTGGGTATCGGTTTCGATCGTTATTGGTTATTTTGTTTCCAGGGCGTTGCTTACATTCATTTTCTTTGTAGTCATTGTCCCCACTGGAACACTGATGAGGCTTTTTGGAAAAGATCCTATGGAAAGGAAGCTGGACCCTGCTACCCGATCATATTGGCAAAAGAGGGAACCAAGCGCCGACACCAGTGTCGAGAGATACGAGAAGCAGTTTTGACATGACATATGTTAGAGGATAGAATCATATCTAAAATTTTAGCGTTAAAATACATTTTGAGCTTTAACTTAATGTAAGTCTTTCTAGGAAGAAGGAGGTATTCATGTCGCTAGTAAGAGAGTTTTGGGATTTCATGAAAGTCAGAAAGAAATTCTGGCTCGCTCCGATTATAATAGTCCTGGTAATTCTTTCAGGATTCATAATTCTTGCCTCCTTATCGCCGGCTGCAGCGCCTTTCATATATACCCTATTCTAAGAAGCGCTCACGCCAGAAATTTTCTGAGACAGGAGCCAAAAAACATTTGAGTTGCGCTCCTGTTCTCCTTTGTTGATCAAAGAGGCGTTGCGAGACCTTGATTTTTGTGAGGTTTTAGGGAACGCCTCAAGAATAAATTCCCATGTGAGATAGAAAATTGAGTTCCAAAGAAGAGAAGAAATCCAAAAGCTTTTTTAGAAAACTTGTTTTTTTTACCCTATACACAACGTTCATCGTAGCAATCGTCTTTGGAGTCCTGGCTGGTCTCGAATACTATGCTTACCTCAAAGTTAAGGCTTCTCCTCTTGGCCAGGCCTATATAGGGAGAGATATGGACCTTGCAAGGCGAAGTTCCCAGACAGTTGCTCCACAATACGGATATGAGCCTACTCCGGGATTCGCGGCTGTGAGGAATACCCGCCTTGGCAATTCTTTTGAGTACATAGATGACGAGAGCTTCAAGGATTTTGAGGATGTTCCTGTTGAGAAGCCCGAGAATGAATATCGGGTCATAGTAACCGGGGGATCGGTAGTTTACGGTAGAGGCCCGGTTCCTCCGTCAGACGCTATATGTGATTATTATGAAGTAACTTTTCGCTGGACCATTCCTCACATTATTCAGGAATTGATGAACGCTGACCCGGAAATAAGAACCAAGCTGAACGGTAAGAAAGTAAGGGTTATAAATGCAGGGGTTGCTGGATACGTTTATCAAAACGAGCTTATGCGCTACTTGGCAAAGCTGCGTCTTTTTAATCCCGATTTGGTGATATCTCTGGACGGAGCAAATGAGGTGCATACCGTCGCCAGGCCATTAAAAGATTGGAACTATTTCACCGAAGGGCCGTATTACGAAGTGGTCGGGGAAGTAATGGACATGGGCCCTAAAGGGTTACTGAATTATTTGACTTTGTGGTTAAAACGTAACACCTACTTTTTCACGTGGCTCGCCATGAATAACGGCGAAGGTCCTGGTATACTGATGGAAAACAGGGGATTTGCAGCGCATCCCCAGGATCCTACTCCTGAAATGATGCAATGTTTGAATAACAACATCCGTCAGGTAGCAGATGCAGTGGCCATCTATCACTCGACATTGGTTTCCGATCGTGTTCCCCATGTTTTCGCCCTTCAACCCATGTTTCGAAACTGTAAAAAGGAACGGACCCCTATAGAGCAGGAAATAGAAAAAGTAACGGGTATGGAAAAAATTGGGTTCTATGACTCCAGAAAAACCTATGAAGATTTAGTCGATCAAATCAGCAAGAGAGCCCAGGACGGAAAATTTGAAGTCGTCGACATGACCCGAATATTCGATAATACCCACGAATGGGTTTTTACCGACTGGTGCCATGTTACCAATGGAGCGAATTTTGTAATCGCCAAGGCCCTTGTCAATGAAGTCAAACAACAAATATTCGGTTTACCTCTAAATAAATACGACAAATTGCAGAACCCACCCGATTCCTATTTTGCCGATTACTCGAAGGAAGCAAAAGTTCTGGTCGACAATAAGGCTAGGGATGATGGTCTGGAAATTCTTAAAGGGTACCCAGGCCAAAAGGGTCTTGAGATACCTCTTAGTAAGCCGTCGGATGTAATATTGGATCTCGAGAAAGTCGTACCTGTTTCCAGGTTAAGAATAGTTTGGGGAAGTAAAGACACGGTTCCCAAGTCCTGGAAGATAGATATTTCGGAAGATGGTCAAAACTGGAAGAATTGGTTAAAGGTTGGTGAAACCAAAACTGACCATTATGACCAGTGGCCTGGTTTTGAATACTACGCAGGCGCTGAAAGTCCGGCGAGGTACGTTAGATATTCTCAGGATAACACAGGTAAGGAAATTTACCTGCGCCAATTGAGTCTTTTTAGATAACTTTCAGCCTCGTACAGGTTAATGAAGCCTCAAAATTTGCTAAACGCCGAAATGGTAACGTAGGATTGCGTTTTAGTGAAAAAGAGACCGGCTCCTTTGACATGGTCTCCTGTCAACTTGGTCCATGCTTGAATGTACTATTGTTCCAGCTGGTTCTGCACAATTCCTTAAGTCGAGTTTTGGGGGCTGCTGGTTTTGAGATAATCAGTTGGCTCCCCTCACGAGTAGCAGCCGTATACAACAATCTTAGATCTTCAGCGGTTTCGAATCTTCGTTCAACGGCTATCAAATGTTCCTCCTGTTTTCCTGAATTAGTAACAAGCAGAGGTCGCTGACGCCGAAAAATTCAATTCGTAACGCAGTCACTGCGATGTCCTACCCTGGGCGACGGACTAGTCAATATCTTGCTGTCCAGTTGGAGTTGCGCACAAAATGAAGCCAGAGATTCCAAGAAAATAGTCAAGTTTCGTTCCTTCCTTAAGGACACCTCCAATCGGAAATGATTTTTTGCTATTCTATGGTCAAGCCCCTATTTAAAGATTCTTGAACAGAGACCCCAAAAAAATTGGCGAACGTCGGTTGTTATGTTTTGGAGTTTGCCATCCTGACCGGTTAAGGTGTAAAAAAAATGTCAAAAGTTGGAGAGCTAAATTGAGTCTTATAGATATTCACATACATGTCGCAAAACGGGAACACCTGACCGATGTCTTTTTGGACTATTTCGTTCAGGAATTCGGAGAAGAAGCGCTTAAATCCATTGATGATCTTACCCCCATCAAGTTCACAAAATTTCTTGACGCTGAGGGCGTAGACACAGCTGTCCTGCTCTCCGAATACTCGCCGCAAGTTACAGGCGTAGTGCCGAATGAGTTTACTGTGAAATTTGCCGCTGAAAGCCCTAAATTGATACCATTTGGTTCAATTGACATTAATTCTTCAGTTCGAACCGGGGATCAAGCTGAACACGCTTTCAGGGACCTGAATTGCAGGGGGCTAAAGCTTTTACCGTCTTATGGTTACTACTATCCTAACGATCCCCGGATGTACGGGGCGTACGAAGTAGCCCAAAAATACGATTCAGTAGTAATGTTTCACACCGGCACATCATTGTTTCCGAAAACCAGGGTCCGTTTCGCTGATCCTCTATTGCTCGACGATGTGGCTGTGGATTTCCCCAACCTGAATATAGTCATGTGCCATGGAGGCAGACCATTCTGGTATCAGGAATCTGAATGGATGCTCAGACGGCACCCAAATCTGTTCATTGATATTTCAGGTGTTCCACCTTTCCAACTTCCGAAAAATTTCCCCAAGTTGGAGAGGTTTCAGGATCGCTTCATTTTTGGTAGTGACTGGCCGAACGTTATTTCCATCAAGAGTCTGGCGGATTTGGTATAGGGTCTGTCATCAAAATTCTTTCAGAGGCCGCAAAAATTAGCGGCATGAAAGCTATAGGTTCAGAAACTCATGGATTGGCCCAGCGTGG